>NZ_JAIUMX010000009.1:0-61146 GCF_022565315.1 Cyclonatronum sp.
ATAGCCGACAGCGTGCGGGAGCTCGACAGCCGGAATGCACAGCTTGCCGGCCAGCTGAGCCAGATGGAAACCCTCGGAGAAGGCACCCGCATGTGGACCACAACCCTGGATATTCTGCACGCCGGTCTGCCCGGAATTTTGAGTACCTGGATTACGAGCATGCAGTTTAGCAACGGCGTACTGGTGCTTGAAGGCACAACCCTGCTGCGGCAGAACATCCCCCTGGTGGCCAATTTATTTTATGAGGCCGGGGTACAGCAGGTAACAGGCATAGAAATACGCGAACGGCCTTTCTACAACTTCAGGATTGTGGTCCATAAAATTACGGCTGACCCGGCCGATTTTAACCCCGTTGTGCTGCCGTTCGCCCCAATAGCCCAAACCGGAGGTCAGCCATGAGCATGACATACAGTATTCGGAATACCCTGCTGCTTGCAGCAACCCTGCTCATTATGCTGGGTACAGGCTTTACCTGGCTCTGGTTCGGCAGCTGGCAGGAGCTGGGCGAGCTTGAAAAAAGCAATGACGTAAAGCGTGCACAGCTGGCTGGCCTTACGGCTGAGGTTACCCGGTTTTCGGAGGTGTATGAGCAGAATGAAACCCTAACCCACCGCATCGATAACTACCCGAAAACCCTGTTTCCGAGCCACAGGCTGCCTCATCTGTACGACTACCTCCGCCTTGCCGACCGCGGCTCTGTTTTCCTGAACTATACCTTCACAGACAGCACCGCGCAGGGCAGTCATGGCCGGATGCGCTTTAATGTTGACGGCGTTTCGGATTACCGGCAGCTGCGGGATTTCATTTTTACGGTCGAGCATTCGAGCCCCGCAGTGCGCATTACCGACCTGCAGGTGCGCCCCACAAGCAATCAGAACAACCTGCACGAGGTCGGTTTCAGGATGAATCTTGTGGCCTACTACAACCGCGGCGGCCGAAACGTGATCCCGACCTATGCCGAACAGGTTAGGGGTGAACTGCCCCACAATCCGTTCTTCCCGCTCATCCACGGCGTAGCGCCCAACGCCAATAATATGATAGAGCCGGAGCGCTCAAGGCTGCAGGCCATAAGCGGGGATGCCATATTCCTGTACGATCAGGGCAATCAGCTCAGGCGGCTTGTGCTTCGTGAGCGGGTGCACCTGGGCTATCTCGAAAGTGTTTCGGCAGAACGCAGGGAAGCAACCTTCCTGCTCAATAAAGGCGGCATCATCGAACGTGTAACCCTGAGGATAAGTCAATGACAAAAAGGAAAGTTTTAAATCTCACACTTCAGGTGCCGGCCGGCATGCTGCTGTTTATGATGCTCTTATTTGCCGGCACTCCGGCCCCTGCCGCTGCGCAGGACCGGCTGCCGGTGCGGGAGTTTACGCCGCATGATGCCATTGTGGTGCTCGACCGCGGCCTGGCTATGAACGATGCGGTGCGCATTCTCAGCGAATTTTCCGTGCGCCATGAAAACCGCATGATTCTGAACCTGAGCAGCTTTACCGGCAATATTGCCCTCGGCATACCCGGGCTGCACTGGCGCGATGCGCTCGATCTGGTAACCGGTTACCATCAGCTGGTAGTGTTAACCCTGCCTGACCGTATTGAAATACGCGACCAGGCTGTACCGCAGTCGATTGCCGCGCAGGAACGCAGGGGAGGCCCGGCCCGGCAGATTTTCTCCGATACCCGCGAGATTGAGATCTCGGCAACCTTCTTTCAGGGCGACCGCCGCTTCCTTCGGGAAATCGGGGTAAACTGGTCGGCCATCCGCAACGGCATGGTTGAAGTAAGCAGCTTCGGAGCCGGCTCCGTAAGTGAGCCGCAGTTTGCACTGGGCTTGAACATCAGCGAAATGACAGGCACCGGTCAGTGGCAGATCGATGCCCTGCTCAACACCCTCGAAGCCATCAATAAAGGTGAAATTCTTTCCTCCCCAACCATCAAGGTGCTGGAGGGGGAAGTCGGCCGGATTCAGGTCGGGCAGGATTTCTCCATCAAACAGCGCGATTTTGCGGGCAATGTGATTGATCAGTTTTTCAGCACAGGAACCATCCTCACCGTAACCCCCTGGCTGATTCATTCAGACGGGGAATCCTTCATCTTTATGGAAGTGCTGGCCGAGCGCAGCTCTGCGCAGCCCGATGCGGTGAGCACCATCATCAACAAACAGGAAGCAACAACCAAAATATTGCTGGTAAACGGAGAAACAACAGCCATAGCCGGGCTTTATGAAACCGAGCAAAGTACCGTGAGGCGGGGGGTACCCCTGCTTAAAGACCTCCCGCCCTGGTTTTTTGGCCTCAGGTATCTTTTCGGATTTGAATCGGTGCAGTACAGTCAGCGCGAGCTTATTATTGTAATTCAGGCCAGACTTGTCCCTGCGATCGAAGATCGTATCATAAATGAATCAATGAGCCGCATGGAGCTCATACGCCGCGAGTCTGAGCAGCTCCGCCGGCAGAACAATCCGCCCTCTGAGTGATTTCATGCCGGGTTTAGGTGGCCCGGTTCCGGCCTGCGCAAGCGTGGTTGTCCCAGCGGGCAGCGGCCGGAATGAAGAACCAGTGGTGGTACCCTTCACCCCTGAAGCTCCGGCTTTTGGGGTGAAGCTTTTTCAGAGCTGCTAAAAAAAGTGGTGATGAGGCGTGGCTGCGGATTTCGGGAACTCCGATATCGGAATCTGCTTATTTTGATTAAAGCTAAATAAGCAGCTTTAAAAGCAAACGCCGAACTATTAGCGAAAATTCGCTAAATGACGTTGGGATAATCCGCCCATAAATCACTATTTTAGAGCTCTGTATTTGGCAACATAAATTAAGGCCGGGTACTGTACACAATGTTACAGAATTGCTCCGAAAAGGGCTTTCAGAAACCAGGCTTTACATTTTGCTTATGTTGATTTTCAGGCAGAACGTTCGAAACAGTAATCACCGAAATCATTTCAATTCCGGGAACTAATATTATGAGTAATTTGAAAAATTTTGCAGGCAGCCGCGCCACCCTTCAGACCAAAAGTGGCTCAGGTGTTATTTATCGGCTGGATGCCCTCGCCAAAGCGGGTATCGGACAAGTGGACCGGCTACCATTTTCTATTAAGGTCCTGCTGGAGTCGGTACTTCGTGAATACGACGACTATGTAGTAACCGAAAAAGACATTACCCTGCTCGCAAACTATGATGCTGCATCACCGGCGCAGGAAGAAATCCCTTTTAAGCCTGCACGCGTAGTACTGCAGGATTTCACCGGTGTGCCCTCCGTAGTTGACCTCGCGGCCCTTCGGTCTGCCATGGCCCGCGCCGGCGGCGACCCGCAAAAAATTAACCCCGTTGTACCGGTCGATCTCGTTATTGATCACTCTGTTCAGGTTGATTCCTTTGGTCAGGAGTTTGCCTTCATGTTTAACCGCGAGAAAGAGTTTGAGCGTAACCGCGAGCGCTACGAGTTTCTCCGTTGGGGGCAGAAAGCATTCAAAAACTTCAGCGTTGTGCCGCCTGCCCGCGGCATCGTGCATCAGGTGAACCTGGAGTACCTTGCCAAGGCGGTCTGGAGCCGTCAGGAAAACGGCGAAACCATTTTCTACCCCGATTCCCTCGTAGGTACCGACTCACACACAACCATGATCAACGGTCTCGGAATCGTTGGCTGGGGCGTTGGCGGTATTGAGGCGGAAGCCGTTATGCTGGGACAGCCCATCTACATGCTTATCCCGGAAGTAATCGGGTTTAAAATTACCGGAAAAATGCCGGAAGGCGTTACCGCAACGGACCTCACGCTCACCGTAACCCAAATGCTCCGCAAGAAAGGCGTAGTAGGCAAGTTTGTTGAGTTCTACGGCGATGGTCTTTCAAGCATGAGCCTGCCTGATCGGGCAACAATTGCCAACATGGCACCCGAGTACGGGGCAACCATGGGCTTCTTCCCGATCGACAATGAATCGCTGCGCTACATGATGCGTACCGGCCGCTCTGCTGATCTTTGTGATACCGTAGAGCGCTACACCAAAGAGCAGGGTCTGTTCCGCGAAGACGGCATGACGGATCCGATTTTCACCGATACCCTGCATCTTGATCTTTCAACCGTTGAGTCATCACTCGCAGGGCCGAAGCGTCCGCAGGATCGTGTGCCGCTTGATGAGATGAAGAAATCCTTCAATCTCGCCCTCACAAGTAAAGAGCCTACAAGCGGCTTCTCGCTTACACAGGAAAAACTTGCAGCCAAAGGCACCTACAAAAACGGCACAACCGTTGACATGAAACATGGTGATGTGGTTATCGCTGCCATCACTTCGTGTACCAACACCTCCAACCCGTCCGTAATGTTGGGTGCCGGTATCGTGGCCAAAAAAGCCAACGAGCGCGGCCTCAAAGTGCCTCCTTACGTGAAGACCTCCCTTGCACCGGGTTCACGTGTGGTTACCGAATACCTGAACGAAGCCAACCTCACCCAAGAACTTGACAAACTGGGCTTTAACCTGGTAGGGTACGGTTGTACGACCTGTATCGGTAATTCCGGACCGCTGCCGGAGCCGGTTGAAGCTGCTATTAAAGAAGGCGATCTTATTGTGGCCGGCGTGCTTTCGGGCAACCGGAACTTCGAAGGCCGGATTCACGCCAATGTGAAGGCCAATTACCTGGCATCTCCGCCGCTGGTTGTGGCCTACGCCCTGGCCGGTACGGTAGATATTGATCTGGTAACTGAGCCTATCGGCAAGGACAAAGACGGCAAGGATGTGTACCTGAAGGAAATCTGGCCGACGACCGATGAAATCCTGGAGCACCTCGATAATGCGGTACGCCCCGACCTCTTCCACAAAATGTACGACGGCATAGCCGACTCCAACGAAGAGTGGAACAACATCCCCATTACCGGTGGTGCTTTGTTTGAGTGGAAGGATGACTCAACCTACATTCAGGAACCGCCTTTCTTTGTAGATATGAACACAGAGCTTGAGCCGGTTAAGCCCATCAAAAATGCGCGCTGCCTGGTTAAAGTAGGCGACTCCATCACAACCGACCACATTTCTCCCGCCGGCTCCATCAAGGCCGATACTCCTGCCGGTTTCTACCTGGTTGGCAACGGCGTGGAAAGCAAAGACTTCAACTCCTACGGTTCACGGCGTGGTAACGACCGCGTAATGACCCGCGGCACCTTTGCCAACGTGCGTCTCAAAAATCAGCTGGCTCCCGGCACGGAAGGCGGCTACACCAAATACTTCCCGACCGGCGAAGTGCGCTTCATTTATGATGCCTCTATGGATTATCAGAAGGAAGGCACCCCGCTTGTAGTGCTCGCCGGAAAAGAATACGGAACCGGTTCTTCCCGCGACTGGGCCGCTAAAGGCACCAATCTGCTGGGCGTAAAAGCCGTGATTGCCGAATCGTTCGAGCGCATTCACCGCTCCAACCTGGTGGGCATGGGCGTGCTGCCGCTTCAGTTTGAAGACGGTCAGAATGCCGAAACCCTTGGCCTCGACGGCGATGAGTATTTCTCTTTCGAAATTGATGACAATATCAAGGCGCGTCAGGCAGTATGGGTTACCGCAAGCAAAAGCGAGAAGCCCGATTTTGACGGAAAAGTATCCCGCTTCAAAACCATTTGCCGCATAGATACACCGGTTGAAGTGGATTATTTCAAAAATGGTGGTATTTTGCAGACCGTTCTTCGCAAGTTCATGAGCGAAGACAAAGCATAATCTCACACTTCATTACGAACACCTACTTGCACAGTAAAAGGCTGCCTTCGGGCGGCCTTTTCTGTTTATGGTAATGTTTATTTTGGAGTCATGCTGAAGCGTCTTGCTGTAAAACCTGCCATGACAAGCAGTTCCGGAGAAGCGGGTGAAAATGTAAATCAAACAGACTGGTTAGATTTTTACAGTAGCCTTGTTTAAATTATTAACAGTGTCAATTAACCTAACTGAGCATCATTTTCTTGAAATACCGCGCTATCATATTTCTGATTTGTTATTTAGTATTACTGGTTCAGCCGGTAATGCCGATGGTGCAGTATCAGCTTGGCGGCGGCTGTGTTTCGGATTTTTTTAAGAAAGCATATGCGGTATCCTTACCCTGCCTTTGTGCAGTTACGGCTCAAAAAAATGTTAGTGAACGGGTTTCGGGAGTAGCTGCTGAACCGGTAAGTACAGCGGAAAAAGTTTCCCCGCCGGTTTCTCCTGCTCCGCTTGCGTCTTTGCTTTTTTCGACGCTCAGCTACATCAACGACGCGGCCGGCAATACAGGGCAGGATGAGCAGGAGCATACGCAGATTCAGGACCTGCTGAACCTCGATAGCCATGCAGTTTTTGTTCCGCTGGTCTTTAATCCGGTTATTAACCGCTTTGAAGCGGTAAGTCTGATGCCCGATTTTTTGCTGCATCAGAGTATTACGATACCGGCATGTCCGCCCTGTGCACCACCACAAATAAGCGCCTGATTTTAAAGACGGGTAACTTTCTGAAGGTATAAGACACCCGCGGTACGATATTCGCGCGGATGCCTCCTCCTGACAAATGATGATGCAGGTGTGCGGTATGAATACATACTGTTCAGCAGCCCTGCTTATCTGTATTTGGCAAATACTTAGATCCGGATGCCGCCGCCGGACTTACAGCCGCGAAGTTACCTTCCCCCGTCAGCCCCGGTAACAGTCTGAAACGAACTGGTAAGCAACAGACTGTGCAAAAAAGCCGGTTAGGCACGCCTCACCGGCAAAATACAACGGGCCGGTATCGGGCAATTCAATATTCACTTCAACCCAATCGGGTATATGCTACTGGAACAATCCATATCTGTGAGTGCCGGTATCTGGATCCTTTTGCTGTTTTCACTGCTGATTATCGTGAGCGGTATTGCCCTGTTTAGCTGGGCATGGCTTTCAGGTCAGTTTGATGACATCAACAAAGGTGCACAGCTTCCTTTCACGGAAGAAGAACCTGCCGGCGAACCCACAGATCAGCTTTTTAAACCTGAAGAAGAAACGCATTCAGACAAATAATATATGAGTACAACCCATTTTTCCGAGATTGACTCGAGTGCGCAGTCGATTCGCTTTTTAGATGAAAAAGCCCGAAATGTAGTGCTGTTCCTGATTGTATCAGGGGTATTCTGGCTGCTTTTCGGATCGCTGCTTGCACTGCTTGCATCCATTAAGATGCACGCCCCTGACTGGCTTGGCCAATGGTCGTTCCTGACCTTTGGCCGGGTGAGGCCGCTTCACCTTAACACCATGGTGTACGGCTGGGCTTCCATGACAGGTGCCGGCGTGGCACTCTGGCTGCTGAGCCGCATGCTGCGTGTTGCCATCCCCATGCGGCCCTACATTGCCGGCGTTACCGTAATCTGGAACTTAGCCCTTGTCGTGGGCAGCTTTCAGATTCTGGCCGGTTACACACGCGGTATCGAGTGGCTGGAGTTCCCCGTAAGCACCATGATCGTAATCGTTTGGTGTATTTTGGTGATTGGCATTGCCGCCATGCTGATGCTCTTCAACCGCAATGTGCAAACCCTGTATGTTTCGGTCTGGTACCTTATCGCCGCTTTTTTGTGGCTGCCACTGCTTGGCGGGGTTTCCTCCCTCCCCATTTTTAACACGCCTACCGTGCAGGCCGGGATGAATTGGTGGTTCGCGCACAACGCGCTCGGCCTGTGGTTCACCCCAATCGGTCTGGCAGCAGCTTACTACTTCATTCCAAAAGTGATTGGCCGGCCGATTTACAGCTACGGGCTGTCGCTGCTTGGCTTCTGGGGGCTGGCGCTGTTTTACAACTGGAACGGATTCCATCACCTCATCGGCTCTCCGCTGCCCACCTGGTTCATCACCATTTCCATTGCTGCAAGCGTGATGATGATTATCCCGGTTATCGTAGTGGCAGTGAACCATCACATGACCATCGTGGGCTCGTTCAGCGCGGTGAAATATTCCCCGACCCTGCGGTTCGTAGTTTTTGCAGCCATGAGCTACACCTTCGTAAGCCTTCAGGGCAGTATTCAGGCCCTGCGCTCGGTTAACGAGGTGATTCACTTCACGCATTTTGTGGTGGCACATGCACACATCGGCATGTACGCATTTGTAACGATGATGCTCTTCGGTTCCTGCTACTATATCCTGCCGCGCCTCACCAACTGGGAGTGGCAGTCAGGCAAGCTGATAAAGCTTCACTTCTGGCTTACCGCGCTCGGTATCATTCTCTACACCTTTCCGCTACAGGTAGGCGGGGTGCTTCAGGGGCTGGCCATGAATAACCCCGATATCACCTTTTCTGACACCGTAACCATGACGATCCCCTACCTCATAACACGCTCTGTTGCAGGTGTAATGCTCACCGCCGGACATCTGATTTTTGCTTACCTGGTAATCCGCATTGTAGCCAGGGTTGGCCTGCGACCCGCTGTTCCGGAAAGCTGGAACCCTAAACTCGAGGAGGCCCGCTCATGATACGCAACTGGATTCTTCTTTTCGGCATTGTTGCCATGTTTGCCGCTGCTATGGTCGGCCTCACCATTCTCCCTAAAATTGTGGTCGATCCGCGTGTGGAAGAGGTAGATTTCGGAAACACTTTTGAAATCGTACAGGGCCATGCCATTTACGTGCGCGAAGGCTGCATTTACTGCCACAGTATGCAGGTAAGGCCGGAGGGCTTCGGCGCTGACTTCGAACGCGGCTGGGGGCGGGCCTCCGAAGTGGAGGATTACCGCAACCTCACCCCGCATCTGCTTGGCACCATGCGCACCGGTCCGGATCTTTCCAACATCGGCGCGCGCCAGCCCAGTGCCGACTGGCACTACACCCACCTGTTCCAGCCGCGATCCATGCTGCCCGGCTCCATCATGCCACCCTACCCCTGGTTGTTTGAGGTCGTGAACGAAGATGCCAGGCCCGGAAGGCAGGGGATTAACCTGCCGGAAGCCTACCGCATACCCGGCAAAAAAGTGCTGCCCACCGACGAGGCCCGCTACCTCGTCGCTTTCCTCTTATCTCTGAATCAGGAAACCCCGGGAGTTGATTAGCCATGACTGAAGACAACAAAAAAACACCTGAATTCCAGGACAGGGAAGACAATCGCAGCATGCAGGAGATTCACTCCGCTGCGTTCCGGGAAAGCCCTTTGCCCGAGGAAGGCAATGAGCGAGGCCCGATCTGGATGTACGCTGTCATCATCCTCACCTTTGCATTCGGCTTTTTCTACATTGGCCGGTACCTGGGCGAAGTATCAGACCGCGCACACGTGTTGTTTACCGCACCCCCAACCGAAGCCGTTGAAGAAATCGAGGTCGATTTGATTGCCGAAGGGCAGCGTATCTACGGCCGGGTTTGCCAGGCCTGCCATCAGGCAAATGGTCAGGGTATCGCCGGCGTATTCCCGACCCTTGCCGGTACCGAATGGGTGGTTGAGCAGCCGGATAAATCCGTGCTGATGATCCTCAATGGTCTGCAGGGCGAGCTGGTTCGCGAGCGGGCAACCTACAACGGCGTGATGCCGCCCTTTGCCCGGCAGCTCGATGATTTCGAAATTGCAGCCGTTGTTAGCTATATCCGAAATGCTTTCGGCAACGAAGGTAGCGAAATCGATCCGGATCGCGTAGCCCGCATCAGAGAGCTTACAGCCGATATAAGCGGCGCCTATAACCCGCAAACCATCGTGGAAACTGCTGCACGAATCGGCGCGGAACTGGCTGAATAGGCCCCGGTTGCTGTAACTGTGCATCACTGAGAGAGGAGGGTCCGCAGTCTGCTCCGGCAGCTGCGGACCCTGTGCGTTTAGCGGAGGCAGCTCAATAAGGGTACTGCTGATTTTGGTTTACAGCTGCCTTTCAAAATTGATACCTTTATTCACCATAAACTGAACCGGTACTTAACCCAATGCGATGAAAACAGTTTTAGCATCTTCACCCCTAAACGAAATAATCCGGAACCGGCTGCTGGTCTGTTTTGTCATTCCTTTTCTGGTGATGGCATCAAGCCCTGCAACGGCTCAGAGCAATTCCGAGCGCTCTTTTGATTTGTGGCTTGGGTTTTCGACAACAACTCAAACCATCAGTTTTACGGGCCCGGCCACGGCGCTGAACGACGGGCTTGACTATAAAATCGGAGCCGGGCTGCACCTGCATGCCAACTGGTATATGTTCCGGCAGCTTGCACTGCGTACCGGCTTTACCTATCAGTACTTCGACTGGGAAGTGAAGGACAAGCTCTCACCCGTTACAACAGAAACGGGTGATCCAACCGGGGAAGCCATTCTAACTACGCTTACCCGCGATTTTAACCTCATGTATGCCGGCGTGCCCCTCCATTTGCGGTTCTATCCCTATGCGAGCCATTTTTACATTACAGCCGGTGCCGATTTCTGGTATAAATTCACCTACAAAGCCGGCCGGCTGGATACTTTTTTTCTGGATGAAGATGGCCTGTTTGTACAGGAACTGGGTCGCGAACCCTACCCGACGCCCCGCCTTGCCAGTGATTTTGTGATCGCCGGTATGGCCGGTATCGGATTCGCGTTCAACCTCGAAAATCTAAGGATGGGGCTCGAATTATATTCCAGACAGAACATCACCCCCTTTGTTAACAGCGGCGGCGTCAAACAGAATTTTACCCAGTATGGTTTGAGCCTGTTCGTAAGACTGTAGCATCATCAAAAAGCTTAACATAAGCGGGTAACGGGTGATGTGTTTCCGGCTTAAAAACAGCTTTCCGGTCAGGTTTTAAATTCAGAGAAATTTTTAGCTGATGTGCACCGGAATTGCCTTCATTCTGCTCCGTTACAACTATGCCAGAAAAAGCCGGTTCCTTATTAAATCGCCTACCAAGTGAAAAATAGCAATGCCTGCCTGTAAACACTGCGGACTCCCGGTTCAGGATTACACCCAAAGCAAACACGACCTTTTCTGCTGCTTTGGCTGCAAAATGGTGCACGAATTAGGCGTGGATGGCGCTGGTGCGGCACAAAGTACCGCGCCAACCGCATATAAACTGCTGGTGCTCCGCTGGGTTTTTGCATTCGTGCTGTCCATGTTTCAGGTATTCATCAGCATCACCATCTTTTTTGAGGGGGAGCAGGCGCCGGTTTTTCTGGGCTGGGTGAATTTCGTGCTCGGTACGGGCGTACTGCTGCTGCTGGGTTCATCCTTTCTGCCCAATCTGTGGCGGGAGCTCCGGGCGCTGCGGCTGAGTCTCGCAAGCCTCATTTTTACCGGAACCTCGGCCGCCTACGGGCTCTCGGTCTGGAGCGTGTTCACCGGAGTGGGAGAGCCGTACTTCGAAACGGCTTCCATGATTCTGACCTTCTATATCGGCAGCCTGCTGCTCGATGCCTATTTCAAACGGAAGCTCGCGGCCTACGGCAAAACCTTTGCCGACGACACGCCTCCCGAAGTGCTGCTGCTTCAGGAAAACGGCACGGCCCTGCGCACCTCCGCTGCTCAGGTACACGAGGGCGCCCGGGTACAGACCGAGCCCGACACACAGATCTGGCTGGACGGCATCGTGACCGAAGGCGCCGGTCTGGTTGATGAGGCCCACCTCACCGGCGAAGCTGAACCTGTGCGGAAGCAACCCGGCGATGCGGTGCGCGCCGGAAGCCTCAGCATCGACGGCGGCCTGCTGCTGCGGGTCACCTCGGCATTCGATGAAAGCTCGCTGCAGCAGTACCTGCGCCGGGTGCGCGAAAACCGGTATCAGCCGGGGCGCTACGAGCGCATGGCCTACAGGGGCGCAAGCATACTGCTGGCTTTTGTGATGCTTACTGCTTTAGCCGTGCTCGCCTACTACGTGCAAACGGCCGACTGGCAGATTGCCCTGCGCAACATGCTCGCTGTGCTGCTGATCGGCTGTCCCTGCGCCTTTTCCATTTCGACACCCGCAGCCGTTTGGATTGCCAATCAGCGCCTGCAGGACAGCGGCCTGCTGGTGCTTGGCGGCGGGCAAACCATCGAGCGCCTTTCCGAAATTGACCGCGTGATTTTCGACAAAACCGGAACCCTCACCGAAGGCCTCGGGCTCACCGAACCCCAAAGTCCGGATCCTGACCGCTTTCCCGTGGAGGAAAGCCTGCGCCTCGCCGGCGGCCTTGAAGCACAGCAGCAGCACCCGATGGCGCAGGCCATGCGCAACCGCCTCGAACAATCGGGCCTCAGGCCCCTGCCGGTTCAGGATACGCAGCTCTTGCCCGGGCTGGGGCTGAGCGGCAGCTGGCAGGGCAAAGCGCTGCTTCTGGTTAACCACACCCATCCTGTAAGTGCCTCAAAACTGGCGCCCGGCGAGCTCGGCCTTTTCGAAGACGGCCTGCTGCGGATGTCGTTCCGCTTCTGGCAGCCGCCCAAAGCTCAGCTGGCACAGGCCTGGAAAAGCCTCACAAACGACGGCATCCCCGCCATAATCCTCACCGGCGATCCCGGCCTGCCTCCTGAATGGGCCGCCGGCACGGACTACCGCAGCGGGCAGTCGCCCGAAGATAAATTCCGGGCGGTGAATGCCTTCCGGAATGAAGGGCAGCGGGTACTCTTTGCCGGGGACGGCACCAACGACATGCTGGCCTCAGGCGCCGCTGATGTGGGCGTGGTGATGGGCAGCGGAACACCGGCTGCCAAAGAAGCCGCGGACATCATTCTGCTGCAGCCCGACCTCACCGTGATTCCCGTAGCCCTGCGGTTTGCCCGTAAAGTGAAACGGAAAATCCGCCTCAATTTTTTCTGGGCGCTGATCTATAATGTTGTGGGGATGAGTATCGCGGCGGCAGGGTTGCTGCATCCCTTTTTTGCCATACTCGCCATGATTCTAAGCTCGCTCTTCGTTACCCTCAATTCCCTCCGCATCCGCTCGGCAGAGCCTGAGCTAACCGGTCTGGCAAGGTCGGTGGGGGCCGCTTCCATCCCAAAAGAAAATGAAGCTGTAGCTGAAATCCCATAATCCCGATAAGCTGCTATCGGTTTAATGCAGCCAAAACTGAAAGGCCATCATGGCAAGCCCCGTGAGGCCGGTGAGCAGGTAAACGATGCGGGCGGGGACTTCTGCCAGCGCTTCGGGCAGCAGCTCCCGGGCGACCATCCACAGCATGGCACCGGCGGCGAGCCCGAGCCCGAACGGCAGGAAGGGTTTGAAGGTGAGCACGAACCAGAACGCGGGCACTGCCATGAGCGGCTGCGGCAGGCTGCTGAAAATGCTCCAGACGGCTGCCGCCCGAATGCTGCTGCCGCGCGGGAGCAGCACCAGGCTTATCGCCAGCCCCTCGGGGATGTTATGAATCGCAATGGCAATGGTGATGAAGACTCCGAAGGCTTCGGTCTCTCCGTAAGAAACGCCCACCCCTATACCTTCGGCGAAAGAATGCGCCGTCATGATGCCTACAATCAGCAGAATTTTCACGGCGTTGGCACCCTGAATATTCCCCACGGAGAGGTCATCTTCACGGCCTTTGAGCAGTTTGTGGGCGAGCACAACGAGAACGGCCCCGGTAAGCGCCCCGGCGAGGGTCCGCCAAAACGGATTGGAGACATCAGCAATGGTTGCGCCCTCAATCAGCAGTCCGAGGCTTGCACCCAGCATGAGTCCGGCTGCCAGCGCGTTTCCGTAACCCAGCCAGCTCCGGCTGATGCTGCGCGTAAATAAAAAGGGGAGCGCGCCAAACCCTGTGGTAAGCGCCGTAATGCCCGCCGCCACGAAAACAAACCAGGTAGTGATGCTTCCGGTGCCGGTTTGCCGGCCCAGCCAGACCGAAGCCCAAATCACCAAACCGACGAGCAGCAGGCCTGCAAGCCCGTCGAGCAGCAGGTTGTTGCTGTAGGCGTTCTGATTTCGGTTTTCGGATGATCCGGAATTGCTGTTCATGAGGTTTTTGAGTTTAGGGTGCCTGGCTGAAAACGCAGCATCCCCCCTAAACTAAAGTATCGGGTATTTACGGTAAAGCTGCGGGGCTTAATATGGAAGCGGAACGCGTCTAAACTGTTGGCGGTGCCTCATTCCTGAAGCTGCTCGCTGCAGCAGGAGCTGCCCCCGAGGTTGCGGGCCGCATCGGTGAGGCCATCAATAAATGCCCGCCGGTGCGCGCTTGCTGCCCCGCTTGTGGCCTGTGGCCAGGTGCTTTGGATGGCCACAACAAGCTGCATATCCGGGTTAAGGTGCAGGTGCTGACCGAAAATGCCGGACGCGGCAAAGCGCTCGTTACTCTGCAGCCACCAGAAGTAGCCATAGCCGGGATTGGCCGGGCTCGGGTTTACGGATTGCGACATCCAGGTATCCGGCAGGATGGCTTCACCCTGCTGATTCACGCCGCCATTGAGGGCAAAATGCCCGATGCGGGCGTAGTCGCGCAGGCTCGCGCTGATGCAGCAGCCGCCGTGTTCGAGCTCATCTTCACCCATTAAACTCCAGGAGGCCGGATGCTCCATACCGAAGCCGTGCCAGAGCCGCTGCTGTGCGTAGGCCGTGAGCGACATGCCGGTGGCACGGCTGAGCAGCACGCCCGCAAGGTTGGTTTCGCCGGTGCTGTAGGTGAACACTGTACCCGGTGCTGCGGCGCGGGGAAGGGCGGCCATGTAGGCCACCAGCTCTTCTGCTCCGGTAATGGCTTCAAGCCGGGCCACATCTGAATCGGGATCGGTGTAGTCTTCATTCCATGCCACGCCGGAGGCCATGTGCAGCAGGTTTTCGATGGCGACGCCCGCATAAGCCGAGCCCTCAAGCTCGGGTATGTACAGGGTTACAAGGTCGTCGGTGCTGCGGATGAACCCATCCTCAACAGCAGCCCCAAACAGCATCGAAAGCACAGATTTTGTGACGGAAAACGACATCCAGGGATCTGACTCAGTGCGGCCGTCAGCATAATATTCCAGAATGATCTGCCCGTTTTTTAAAACGAGCAGGCCGCTCACATCCATTTCCCGGATGAAGTAATCGAGATCGCGCACGCCGTTGTTGTGCAGGTATAGCACATTGAAACCATCCAGCATTACATCAGCATGAGGCAGTGGGAAAGGCTCATCCGCAGGGTGCAAAAAGCGAACGGGTGAGAACAGATGCGTGCTGCGGTAGCCGAACCGCATCTGCTCCTGATTCCAGAACAGGATGCCGGTTTCACGCAACTCATCGGCAAACTGCTGCTGCTGCGTACTGAGGGTGATGTCAGGGAATGGGCTTTGCAGCGTTAGGGCTTCATAGTCGGCGGAAGGGGTATCAGCGACTGTGCAGGAAAATAAATGGATGGCAATAAGAATTAAAGCCGAAAAAAAAGTGCGGATTGAAGTGAGAAACATGATCCCGGAAAGTTGATTAACAGTTAAAGATATAGTTAAGGAGGCAGGGAGATAAAAATATACAAGAGTTTTTGTGCGCCCTTTTAGTCAATCTACTTATAAAAAAAGTAGCCTTAAGGTGATTCGTTAAGATTTTTTAAAGCTATAACAGCTCATATAATAATTACCTATTTTAAGGCAATCAAAACGAGAAAAAAAACTCAATTGAAAAGCCAAGTGAAATGTGTGGATGTAATATGAACCGAACATACCTGAATATTAAAACTGATTACCAAGCTTAATGGCGTTCATAAAAACTTATAAACCGTGCGAAGCATATTTGGGGTGGCTGCGGATATCCAGCCTGACACTATCGCTGTCTTTTTTTGTATTCTTTTTTGCGTGCAGCAAGCCCGATAACGTAATTGATGAGCCCACAAACGGTTATCAGGCAGAAATACAAATGCTGGATTCACTTGCTGTAGTTTTAAGTGAGAATTTCAACAGTGAAAAATTCGAAAACGTTGTAGCGCAGGTCAGAGAGCTTACCGAAGCGGATACACTTTCTCCGCTGTATGCTTACGGATTAATGTATATGGGATGGTTTCATGCTAATTTCCAGCGTTACGGGCCGGCAGAGACCTATTTTACGCGTGCATACGAGCTGGCAGCAGAGCATCAGCTTTGGCAGCTTGAAATAAAAATGGCGCCGATTGCGATGCTGATGTTCACTAATATTACCAGAGAGGAAAAAGCAGAGCAGCTGTATCAGAGGCTTCTTGAATTGCGCCTTGAGCATCCTTTTGATTTACGGCAAAAGTATCTTTTTGATATCTCACAGGCATTCTGGTTCTATCATCAGAATCGTATGGCGGAAGCGCTTGAGCTATTATTGGGAGCGGTGCCCTACTTTGAAAGAGAAAACGACACTTTCTACATCAGCAATATATACAACGCAATAGGTCTTACGCTATCGCAGACGGGAAATACCGAAGAGGCCCTGAAATGGTTCGAAAAGACGCTGGTACGTCAGTATCAGCAGCGGGATGTTCAGAATATTGCCCGTACGCTAAACAACCTGGGTAACATTTACCGCTTACAGAACGACCATCACCGGGCTATAGACAGCTTGCGCTCGGCTAAAGCGATTAATCTTGAAAACGGCCGGCACCTGAGTGTTATCCGTAACTACTACAATATCGGGATGTCGTATAACCTGCTTGAAAAGTGGGATGAAGCTCTTGATGCATTCAGGCAGGGAACAGCACTAAGCGTTGAGCACGGGCTAACTCCCGGTATTGTATTTAATCAGTACGGAATTGCCAGCTCATTTTATCAAATGGGAGCTGAACCGGAAGAAACCCTTGAAATTCTATATGATTTGGCTGAAGCGATGGAAAGCAGCGGAATTATGGCAAATGCTTTGACAACATACCGAATGCTGCATGAGCTCGAGGAGGCTATCGGTAATTATGAAGCTGCATTGAGATGGTACAAACGGTATCATGAACAGGTTCTCGAAGTTGATGTGAGAGAACGAGACTTGTCGATAGAAAATGTGCTGATTCAAAATCAGCTTGAGCGTGAAAAAGCTGAGAATGTGTTCCTGCGTGAAACCATTGAGCTGAAGCGGCAGGCGGAGTACTATTTTATTATCGTTCTGCTCACCCTACTGCTGCTTACAGCTGTTGCCGTCGGCTTTGTGCTGTATTTCCGGTACTCAAGCCGTGAACTGGAAAGTGTAAACGGGCAGCTGTTGGAGCAGAGCCGCAGCATAGCTGAACAAAACAAACAGCTTGAAAACCTTGCGCAGGAAAGGCAGCGGCTAATCAATGTAATTATTCATGACCTGCGCAACCCCCTGAGTGTTATCGAATCTGCAGAAGAACTGATGGATCCTTACGACCCCGACAGCTGCGTGGAGATGAAGACCATCCTCAGGCTTTCGAGTGAAAAAATGCGAAACATCGTGAACAGTCTGCTCACGGTATTTGAGGCTGAATCATCAGACATCAGAAGCGAGATGTCTGAGATTGCTGTAGATGCAATTGTGCGGCAGGTTATCGAGGAATACAGGCCACAGGCAGAGAAAAAAAATATGCAGATTAACAGCCGGCTTGAAGCCTTTACCACCCTTACGCACGATATGGTCTTCAACAATATTATCTCAAATCTCCTATCAAATGCCATCAAGTATGCAAACCCGGATACCGTAATTGAGGTAGATCTCAGCATGACCGAAACAAACTGGGTGCTGAAAATCCGGGATTCCGGTCAGGGGTTTGCCCAAAATGAAAAGGATAAGGTGTTCAGTTTATTTGCCAAGCTTTCTTCGCAGCCCACAGCCGGAGAGAGTAGTGTAGGGGTAGGGCTGTATTCAGTCAAAATATCAACTGAACGCCTTGGCGGCAGGGTTGAACTAAATTGGGAATACACGCAGGGGGCAGAATTTATCTGCACTTTCCCACTGACTGAAATTTCAGTACCTCAAGCAGAGCTCTTCCAAAAGCTCAGTTAGGTTTTACTTGTGTCAGCTTTTGCTCGCGATGCGCTGGTCCTAAAATTTCAGATTAAGCTTTATCAAAAAAGGAGCGGAGTTAAACTTCAGCTTTCTGTTACTTTAACGGGCAACGCCATTTACTGACCATTTCTTCAAACCCCCGAATGAGTACTCCGGAAACACACGATCAGGATCCGCCGGTTAACCGCAGGGAAATGCTGCAAATCGCTATGGTGTCAGCGCTGCTGTGGCTGGTGCTGGGGAGTATCCTTATATGGCTGATGCCTCAGGCGGATACAGCCGGCATCATCGCGGCCGGCGAGCCGCTGGCCGTGCAGCTCACGGTCGGTCTTGTGAGCGGTCTGCTGCTCGGCTATGCCGGTGTGAGCCTGATGAAAGTGGAAGCCCTGCGAATAATTAGTGACAGCTTCACGGTTGTGCGCATCATCAAAAAAGCAAACCTGACCAATAAAGATGCTTTTTTTATATCCCTCTCGGCGGGGATTTCGGAAGAATGGCTGTTTCGGGCTGCCCTCATTCCGCTTGCCGGCATCACGCTTGCTTCGGTGCTTTTTGTGGTGGTGCACGGCTACATCAAATTCAGCAGCGGCGCGCATCTGGTATTTGCAGCTTTTATGCTGCTGCTCAGTTTCGCACTCGGCTTGTTATTTTTGTATCAGGGTATTTTCGCGGCCATGATCGCCCACACGGTTTACGACATTGCGGCCTTTTACGGAATCCGTAAGCAGATTGAATCATCCCAGAACGACTGAGCCCTGCCTTTAACCGGATGGGCGATTTTACAAATCCTGCCCGGAAAATGACCGGAACGCCGGGCTGCATGCCGTTGCTTAAGCCCGGCTCCGGCAGTAAGCCTCTAAGGCTTTGCGCGGGGCATTAAAAAGCTGCCGGTAATTGAAGTGCTCATCCGCCCGCTTTATCCACATTTTGAGGGCTTTATTTTTCGCTGTGTGGTGCAATCCCCCCTAAAGGGTGCATCGGGATATGTTTTTTGGTTTTTGGCGCTTTTAGGGCTATTTTAAGCCGTCTTTTAAACCTAACTTTTCAACAGCATTATTTTTGCATGTTAAATTCCAATCCGGCTGAATATAAAGCTTCGAACATACAGGTGCTGGAAGGGCTTGAGGCCGTGCGTAAGCGTCCTTCAATGTACATCGGCGATACCGGTGTGCGCGGCCTTCACCACCTGATCAACGAGGTCGTAGATAATTCGATTGATGAAGCCCTGGCAGGCTATTGCGACTACATCCAACTCGATATCAATCCCGACGGCTCCATCACCATTACCGATAATGGCCGCGGTATCCCCGTTGATATTCATGAGAAAATGGGTATCCCTGCAGTTGAGCTCGTGCTCACCAAGCTGCATGCGGGCGGTAAATTCGACAAAGATTCCTACAAGGTTTCCGGCGGTCTGCACGGGGTGGGGGTGAGCTGTGTGAACGCCCTCTCCACCGACTTTGAAGCTATCGTGCACCGCGACGGCAAAATCCACCGCATGGCTTTTCAGCGGGGTATTACCACCGAGCAGCTCAAGGTTATCGGCGAAACCGAGAAGAATGGTACCATCATCCACTTTATGCCGGACTCCGAAATTTTCCGGCAATCGGTTGAGTTCAAGCTCGAAATCATCACTGAGCGGATGCGCGAGCTTGCCTTCCTGAACCCGGAAATCACCATTGAAATAAATGATCTGCGGGAAGAAGAGCCGATTCAGGAGATTTTTCACTTCGAAGGCGGGGTGAAGGATTTTGTGAAATACCTCGATGAGAACCGCGAATCCCTCATGGGCGAACCCATTTTTGTGAGCGGTGAAATCGATAATGTTCCCGTTGCCCTTGCCCTTCAGTACAATAAGTCGTACTCGGAGAATGTGCACTCCTTCGTGAACAACATCAACACGCATGAGGGCGGAACACACGTTTCCGGTTTCCGCCGGGCGCTTACCCGTTCGCTCAAAAATTATGCGGATAAGAACAAGCTGATTAAAGGAAAAATCAACATCAGCGGGGAAGATTTCCGTGAAGGCCTTACAGCTATTTTAAGTGTGAAAGTTGCGGAGCCTCAGTTCGAAGGGCAGACCAAAACCAAGCTCGGTAACTCTGAAGTGCAGAGCGCGGTGGAAGTGCTGGTGTACGAGAAAATGAACGAGTTCCTGGAGCAGAACCCGAAGGTGGCCAAGAACATCCTCGAAAAGGTGATTCTCTCTGCCGAAGCCCGCGATGCGGCCCGCAAGGCGCGGCAGCTGGTGCAGCGCAAGAGCGCCATGACCGGCGGCGGCCTGCCCGGGAAGCTGGCCGACTGCTCCATCAACGATCCGGAACATACCGAAATTTATCTGGTTGAGGGCGACTCAGCCGGCGGTTCGGCCAAATCGGGCCGGAACAGAAGTTTTCAGGCGATTCTGCCGCTGCGGGGTAAAATCCTGAATGTGGAGAAAGCCCGCATCAACAAAATTCTCGAAAACAACGAAATCCGGGCGATGATTACCGCTTTGGGCGTGGGTATCGGGGATGAATACGAAGCCGATATTTCCAAGCTGCGCTACCACAAAATCATCATCATGACGGATGCTGATGTTGACGGCTCCCACATCCGGACCCTGCTGCTCACCTTTTTCTACAGGCACATGAGTCAGCTGATCGAGAACGGATACATTTACATTGCTACTCCGCCGCTCTACAAAATTACGCAGAGCAAAAAAATCGAGTACGCCTGGGATGATGAGCAGCGCGATCAGATCCTCACCAAATTCAAGAAAAACGGCAAAAAGGCCGACGTGTCGCGCTACAAAGGTCTGGGTGAGATGAACCCCGATCAGCTTTGGGAAACTACCATGGATCCCGAAACGCGCACACTTCAGCAGGTTTCGATTGAAAGCGCCGCCGCTGCCGACCGCCTTTTCTCCATTCTGATGGGCGATTCGGTTGAACCCCGCCGCGCCTTCATTGAGCGCAATGCCAAGTACGCAAAACTCGATATTTAACCCGGATTTTTCCACGCGGGGATCAAAAATGGCCCGGAAAACTGCTTCGGAAGCAGATAAGGGCAAAGCGTTCATCATCCCCCTAAAAAACAAACCTATTTTTTAGATGGCCAGAGATAACATTATAAAAGTCAGTATTGAAGACGAAATGCAGTCGTCGTACATCGATTATTCGATGTCGGTGATTGTATCGCGTGCACTGCCCGACGTGCGGGACGGCCTCAAGCCGGTACACCGCCGCGTGCTTTACGGCATGAGCGAGCTGGGCATGCTGCACAACCGTCCGTACAAGAAGAGTGCCCGTATCGTAGGGGAGGTGCTTGGGAAGTATCACCCGCACGGCGACAGCGCGGTTTATGACACCATCGTGAGGATGGTGCAGGATTTCTCCCTGCGCTACCCCCTGGTTGACGGGCAGGGTAACTTCGGCTCGGTGGACGGCGACTCCGCGGCTGCCATGCGATACACCGAAGCGCGCATGAAGCGCATCGCTGAGGAGCTGCTGGCCGACCTCAATAAAAACACGGTCGATTACCAGCCCAACTTCGATGATACGCTCAATGAGCCGGTCGTACTGCCCTCGAACTTCCCGAACCTGCTGGTAAACGGTTCCTCCGGTATTGCTGTAGGGATGGCCACCAACATGCCGCCGCACAACCTGCGCGAAGTAGTGGACGGCACCAAGGCTTACATCGATAATCCTGACATCACCATCGAGGAGCTAATGAAGCACATCACCGCTCCTGATTTCCCGACCGGCGGTATTATTTACGGATATGAAGGTGTGCGAGATGCTTACACGACCGGCCGCGGCCGCGTTGTGATGCGCGCGCTGGCAACGGTAGAAGAGCTGCGCGGCAGCCGTGAGCAAATTATCGTAAACGAAATTCCGTATCAGGTAAACAAAGCCACGCTGATTCAGAAAATCGCTGAGCTCGTGCATACCGATAAGATCACCGAAATCTCGGATGTGCGCGATGAATCAGACCGCGACGGCATGCGCATCGTGATTATGCTCAAGCGCGGCGCCATTGCAAGCGTAGTGCTCAATCAGCTGTACAAGTACACGCAGATGCAGCACACTTTCGGGGTTATTAACCTCGCGCTCGTGAAAGGGCGCCCGCAGGTGATGCACATCAAAGACCTGATCAAGCATTTTGTGAATCACCGCCTTGAGGTCATCATCCGTCGTACCATTTACGACTTGGATCAGGCCGAAGCCCGTGCTCACATCCTGGAAGGCCTCAAAATCGGGGTAGATAACCTCGATGAAGTAATTGCGACCATCCGCGCGTCCAAAAACGTGCCGGAAGCCAACGATCAGCTTCGCCGCAAATTCGCCCTTACCGACTTGCAGGCCAAAGCCATCCTCGACATGCGTCTGCAGAAACTTACGGCTCTCGAGCGCGATAAGATTGACGCCGAGTACCGCGACATTATCGGGCAGATCGGTGAATTCCGCCGCATTCTCGGCAGCACCGATGCGCAGAAAGAAATCATCAAAAAAGAGCTGGATGAAATCCGCGACCGCTACGGCGATGAGCGCCGTACCAAAATCGTGTACTCTGCCGATGATTTCAGCATTGAGGATATGATTGCCGATGAGGATGTGGTCGTTACCATTTCCAACACAGGCTACATCAAGCGCACGCCGGTGAGCGGCTTCCGCCGGCAGAAACGGGGCGGTACCGGAATGAAGGGCGCCTCAACCAAAGATGAAGAATATGTGGAACATCTGTTTGTGGCCACCAACCACAACTACATCCTGTTCTTCACCGAAAAAGGAAACTGCTACTGGCTGAAAGTCTATGAAATTCCTGAAGGGACCCGACTGAGCCGTGGGCGTGCCATTGTGAACCTGATTCAGCTCGAAAAAGGCGACAGCATCAAAACCTTTGTGCCGGTCAAAACCTTGGATGATGAGAAGTATGTGAAGAGCCACTACATCATTATGGCGACCAAAAAAGGAATTGTGAAGAAGAGCCTGCTCGACGATTACAGCCGTCCGCGGCAGAACGGCATTATCGCAATTAAAATTGATGATGATGACGAACTGCTCGGTGCAAGCCTCACCAACGGCAACAGCACCATCCTGCTGGCAGCTCGCAGCGGACGTGCCATCCGCTTCATGGAAACTGACGTGCGCGAAATGGGCCGCAATACCCGCGGCGTGCGCGGCATAACCCTCGACGGCGACAAAGACGCCCTGGTTGATATGGTTGTGGTCCAAAACACCAATGAAGCGACCGTACTCGCCATTTCTGAGCACGGCTACGGCAAGCGCAGCCTCGTAACTGACTACCGCGAGCAAAGCCGGGGCGGCAAAGGGGTCATCACCCTGAAACGCACGCCCAAAACCGGCGATTTGGTTGCCCTGAAGGAAGTGAGCGATGTGGACGACCTGATGATCATCACCCAAAAAGGAAAGATCATCCGCATGCACTGCACAGACATCCGCTCGATGGGCCGCAATACGCAGGGGGTACGCATTATGCGCCTCAGCGACGGCGATTCCATTTCCGGCGTTACCCGCGTGGTAAAAGATGATGACGATGTGGATAACGGCAGCGACGACAACGGCGGCGGAAGCGGAAGCCCTGCCGGCTCAGGTCCGAAGCCTGCATCCGGATCAGGAGAGCAGGCTGCACTTGAATTTTAAAAAGTGCTGTTGCATTCAATAAGAAAAGCCTGACTCTAAACCGTCAGGCTTTTTTTTTGAACGCACAGCGTATGATTACAGATTTAAATTCAGATTAAGAATACGTATTATCACGTAAAGCCGGACTGCACGAATTTAATTTAACCATAGGAGATTGTTGTGGTATTTCATTGAAATCACGGTATCACACAAATCCGGAGGTAGTTAAAGGAAATCAGCAGTTCATGCGCAATTGTAAACTGAAAAGAGATTATGAAGGCTGTCAGGTTAATTTACTTGATTAAGTAGGATGTCGTATTGTTCAATTAGATACCATCACCTTCAAAAGCGTTGTAATACATCTGAAATCCGGATTATTTTATGAAAGGCGAATTGCACCCAAAAGCGTTAATCATTCAGGAATGGCCTTTTTTGCTGATTCGTTTCCAGCTTACGGCCCCACTTCCTGAAAGCAAAACCGGGCAGCTTAAGCCGGCTGCTGTGAGCCGAACCTTTCTTAACTGGGCCGGTTATGCAGAAAGCGACACGGGGGCTTTATCCGCTGAAGGGTTGTTTGCAGATCAACCGGCGCTTTCAGAATGGTGGCACAGCATACGCATGGGATTCATGAAAGGCGACCGCAGCTTCAGCAGGTCTTTTACTTTACGTCATGAAAACGGACTGGTGTATAGGGTTCAGGCTGAAGCCTCGGCCGACAGTATATCGTTGCTGGTGATGCCGCAGCAAGGTGATGCAGAAGAGGTGCAACCCGAAACCGCTGGCATCCAGGCTGAACGGGCTGGGTTTCAGGAGGAAAAAGTACTGATGTGCCGTTACCTGAAAGACGGAACCTTCACATATATGAATGAAGCTTTTGTGTCTTTTTTTGAGATGCCTTCAGAGCCACAGTCGGGCAGCTCCAACCTGTTCGAGCTTCTCACCGAAGAGGAAAAACCGGAAGTAGAGCGCTTTATAGAAAAGGTTTTAAGCGGAACCGAAAAATGCTGCTATCTCTCCGAGTTTACAATTAACGGGCAGCAGCGGAGGGTACTTTGGTTCGAGAAACTTTTGCCGGGAAGTCCGCCTGTAATTGAATCGGTCGGGTACGAGCTTTCGGCCTTTTTATATCAGAAGCATGCATTCGATCTTAAAATGCAGCAGCAGCAGGCCATTCTCGAAGCCATCCCGTACTACATTTTCGCCAAAGATGCGGATAAACGGTATCTGTTTGCAAACAGCAGGTTTGCAGCTGCATTCGGCCATACGGCATCAAGTATTATCGGATTAAACGATAGCGAACTGTCTGATAATGACGAGTGGAACAATAAATATATGAACAGTGACGAAGAGGTGCTCAGAAGCGGGCAGCTTGTCGTGATGCAGCCAGAATATGAAAAGCGTAATGAAGGGGGATACGGCTGGTTCCAGACCATTAAAGTACCGTATTATCATCCCGGTCAAAAAAAGCCGGGGGTACTTGGCATAGCTCTTGATATAACAGAGCGTAAGACGGCGATGGATGAGCTTGCAAGGCAAAAAGAGCAGTTCGAAGTAGCAATCCGTGGCATTAATGACGGTATTTGGGATTGGAACCTAAGGGAAAAGTCAATCTTTTTCTCCCCAAAATGGAAAGAGCAGCTCGGTTACCGGGATGATGAGATCCCCAATGAAACGAGTTCTTTTCAGGAGCTGCTTCACCCTGATGATCAAAGCGTAGTCTATGATTATATTGACAGATACCATAGGGGTGAGACCGAGCGCTATGACATCGAATTTAGGATGCGGCATAAGGCCGGACACTATATATGGATTCACTCAAGAGGGGATGCCTTACGGGATGAAAACGGAATTCCGTACCGGATGGCCGGCTCACACACCGACATCACCAGGCGCAAGAAAGATGAAGCAGCCTTACTCGAAAGCAGGCAACGGTACGCATCCGTCATAAAAGCAATACCCGATATGATATTCAGCCTCCGCAGGGATGGTACCTATCTCGATTGTCACAGCCCTTCAGATGAATTACTGTTCGTTCAGCCGGAGTATTTCATTGGGAAGAAAATCGAAGACGTGCTTCCCGAAGAGCTGGCTGTTAAGTTTTTGAAAGCAATGGATGCCGTTTTTGAGGGAGATTCGCAGCAGATTGTAGAATATGAACTGGAGGTTTCGGGCCGGAATAAATATTTTGAAGCGCGTTTTGTGCAAAGTGATGCTGACGAAATATTATCTATAGTTCGCGATGTAACAGACGAAATTAAGGCTAAAGGCGAACTGCTCCATACACAAAAAATGCTGCTGCAAACCAATAAAATGGCCAAGGTAGGGGCATGGGAGTATGATTTACGCCTCAAACAGTTGCATTGGAGTGATATGGCATACACCATTTTCGGAAAAAGCAGGGATGCGTTCAGTCCCCTTCTTGATGAAGTGGTGCAACTTTATGAAGAGCAGAGTGCCCGGCATATGATGCAGGCCATTGAAAAACTTATTGCGGAAGGGGAGCCGTACGACATAGAAAGTCAGATCCGAAAACCAGACGGTAGCCTTAAATGGGTTCGATCGATAGGTGATGCAGATTTTGAAAACGGCATTTGTGTGAGAATCTATGGTTCCGTACAAGATATTGATCTGCAAAAACGAAATCAGCTTGAACTGGAATCGACCCGGCAGAAACTGCAAAGCATCTTTGCTGAGATGAGTGAAGCAATTTGGTCGCTTCGTTTACCGGATTACAACGTTAATTTTGCAACGCCGTCGTTTGAAAACGTATTTGGTGTGAAGATTAGTGAATGGGCACAAAACCAGGCTGTTTGCCAGCAGTTTGTGCACCCGGAAGATTACCCGGGCTTATTGGAGCAGTACAAAAAACTGATCCAAACCGGAAGCTACAGCATCGAGTACCGGATTATCAAAAACGGAGAAGTACGCTGGCTCCATGAAAAAGCCAGAAATATTTGCAACGCTGAAGGAGTGCCCGTTAGGGTTGATGGGTTCACGAGTGATATAACCCGCGAA
The DNA here is from genome assembly GCF_022565315.1 of Cyclonatronum sp. NCBI lineage: Bacteria > Pseudomonadati > Balneolota > Balneolia > Balneolales > Cyclonatronaceae > Cyclonatronum > Cyclonatronum sp. The sequence goes on from NZ_JAIUMX010000009.1 coordinate 26,376, forward strand.
AAAGAAGCCGAAGCCGAAAGAGAGCATTACTCGGAAATGCTTTCGCTGCTCTTCCGTATAGCAAGCACCTTCATAAACCCGAAACTTGATCAGTTTGACACTGATATTGAAGCAGCGCTTGGTTTGCTTGGTGTTTTTGTGGAAAGCGACCGGGTTTACATTTTTGATTATCACCTCGACCGAATGGTGACCGACAACACCTACGAATGGTGTGCGCCCGGCGTTGAGCCGGTTATTGAAATGATGCAGGATGTGCCGATCGATTTGTTCAGGCCGTGTTATGAATGTCATCTTAAACGGGAAGTTTTCTATGCTCCCGATACATCGCTTATTGAAGACGAAGCACTCAGGCAGTTGATGGCCGATCAGATGATAAAAAGCATCATTACGCTGCCTATGTATGAAGCGGATGTGCTCATCGGCTTTGTAGGGTTTGACTCGGTAAAGAGCCTGAGGCTATTCACCGAAAAGGAAACCAACCTTCTCAAAATATTCGCGGATGTGCTCACCAATGTGCAGCAGCGAATCCGGCTGGAGCGCGAACTCAAGCAGGCCCGTGAAACAGCCGAGGATGCAAGCCGGGCAAAAAGCCTGTTCGTTGCAAACATGAGCCATGAAATCCGCACACCGCTCAACGGCGTAATCGGCTTCACAGAGCTCATGCAGGATACGCGCCTGGATTCGGAACAGCAGCAGTATCTCGATAATATCCAGGTTTCGGCTGAATCTTTGCTGGCAATTATTAGCGATATTCTGGACTTCTCAAAAATCGAAGCCGGTAAACTGGAACTGGAGTACCTTCCGACGGACTTATATACCATTGCTGCTGAAGCCACTGATATCATAAAACATCAGGCTGCTGTAAGCGGGTTAAGCCTGCTGATGAATGTGCCCTACGGCAGCCTTCCGCTGGTGATGACAGACGCAATCCGGCTAAAGCAGATTTTGGTGAACCTGCTCAGTAATGCCGTAAAATTCAGTGAAGAAGGTGAAGTAGAACTCATCGTTCAGCCAAAAGCTTTGGCCGGAGACCGCTTAACGGTGTACTTTGAAGTGCGCGATACCGGAATCGGTATAGGTGAAGAAACCCGTGATAAACTGTTCCGCTCATTTTCCCAGGCCGATAATTCAATGACAAGACGATTTGGCGGAACAGGGCTTGGGCTTGTTATCTGTTCTTTGCTTCTCGAAAGAATGGGCAGCAAAATTGATTTCGTTAGTGAAGAAGGCAAAGGCAGCCGCTTCTTTTTTGAAGTTGGGTTCAGTGTTGCAGGCGATGCCACGGGGCTGCCTGTGCCGTCTTTTGAAGGAAAAACCGCCTTTCTTTTAATTGAAAACCAACGGGAAGCATGGCTCATGCAGGAACGCATGCGCGAGCTCGGGTTCAGGTTTCAAACTTTTAATGAGCTTTCCAGCCTTGAACGTGCAATTGCCGGGATAAAACCGGCTGAGCAACCTCCGGTTATTCTTGCAGACCTCAAATTCTTCTTGGAAGCAGCTGCTCAAGGTACGCCAAAGCCCGGTATTCATTCCGCTATTGTGCTGCACTCTGTGGTAGACACGCAGCAGGCTGAAGCCCTTATAAGCAGCAAAAAAGCACTGGCCCGGGTTCTGAAGCCCGCTAATATTAGTGAGCTGGCAAAAATACTGGTAAAATTTAACGAGGAATGTTGGGCTCGGCACGCACCCGAAAGAGGGAACTTGTCTCAAGTTGTTGCCAATACTCATGCAGGAAAAACAGTTATGATTGTAGAGGATGTAAAACTCAATATGATTCTGGCCCGAACACTTGTAAACAAAATATTACCAAATACACATATAATTGAGGCCGAAAACGGACGTTTAGCTGTCAGAAAATTTGAAGAACTTGATGGTTTAATTGATTTAATTTTGATGGATATTCAGATGCCTGAAATGGATGGTATTGAAGCCACAAAACTGATCAGACAATCAGAAGCGATGAAGGGCCGGCATACACCTATTATAGCACTAACAGCTGGTGTTGTGAAAGAAGAAAAAAAACGGTGTTTTGAAGCCGGTATTGATTACTTTATCAGCAAACCCGTAGATGCTGATGTTCTCAAAAAAAGTCTTGTAAGCCTTCTGATTAAAGACCATGAGTAATTCGGTTTCTGAATTATCAACCAATTCAATTATTTATTTAGCAAACCTATGAAAAAACTATATTCAGCAATAGTGCCTGCTATCGTTATCGGGCTTTTGTTAACAGCCTGTTCAGAAGAACAGTCATCAACAAACTACACTCAGGCAGCAGGAACTCAGATTACTGCTGAGATGATTGAACAGGCTCAGGAAGCATGGATCGCTGCTTTGGTTTCGATTGGTAACGCACATGCGGAGGGCGGTGATGCGCATGCAGCTGCGCGTCAGGTTCTCACAGATTACTACAACTATCCAAACGGACTTGTGCTGTTTAAGCCTACACTCGCCTTCGGTGAGCAGACTTTCCGCCCTACTATGGAAGGGGCACTCGCTTACTTTGTGGGTGGAAATGATGATTTCCCTAATGACAGCGGTTTTGCGCTTCGGCCTTATGTTGGCGGCTTTGTTGAAATGTCAGATGTTTTCATACATGGTGATATGGCAATTGCAATGAGCAACATTACCCTTGAAGCCTATGACGGCAGCACGGTAATGGTAAACAAAACATTCGGATATGTTCTTGATGGTGGTAATTTAAGGATCGTTACCCATCATTCTTCACTGCCGTTCACACCCTGACAGCAACTCTTTGTACCGTTTCCTGCTGCAAAAAGTAAAGTAGGGTACTGTTCACGTGCATGAATTAAGCCGGAGGAGTTCACCTTCTCCGGCTTTTTTGATGCGCGTAAGCTGTCGCTTAGCTGTCAAATTCCAGTTGTGCGCTTTTTTAGCTGGTCAACTACCTGATAGCTGTACGGTCCGTACTGAAACAACACATCAAGAAGGCAGCAGGATGGATGAAAATCGTCTGTTATCTGCCGGTAAACGGGCAGCGCGAAAGCTGCTTCGTGAATCTGAATGCCGTCTGTACGCCCTGGTTTGCGGTAATAGCTGCCGCGCTGCTCAATAAGCAAAGCCGGAGTGCACGCAGCGGCCTGATTTGCTTTGATCAGGTCAAATTCCCGCGTGTTTATCCAGCTTGTTTTATCCTGCCAGAATGTGCCGGCTTCAAGGTAGCAAAAAAGCCGCATGTTCAGGTATTGTATGGCCGCTGTAAGGGATGGCAACTGCGCCGCGTGATTCAGGTCCGATTCGATTTCAGGCTGATAAAAATCAAAATACCTGCTGTTGCCATAGCTGGTTTGCAGTGCCTTTAGAAAGAAAGCTGGCCAGCCGGCCTCAGATTTGATTCGTACCTGTGACAATGGTTTTTTCTTATCGGCCGGCTCAACAGGGAGTGTAAGCCATTGGGTGCTGTTAACCGTTCTGATGAGCGCTCTGTGAGCTTTAGATTTTCGCGAAAAAGGCTCGTCGGTTAAATAATAAGTATGCTGTGTATTGAGGATAACACTGAGGTGCTCGAGGTCAGGAAATAAGGCAGGAACGAGACAGCCAAAAACAGGGGAGGGCAATGATCGGGTAATATCTGACATTAAATTTGGAACGGCCTGATTTATTTTGGGCTCAGATGTAAGGTTTTGGCGGCTTTTTGCTCTATCCGGAAAACAATAAAAACCAAATGGAGCACATTATGAAAAATACAATTTCCGAACGATACTTCTTCCTGCAGTTTGTAACCGAAAGTGACAGCTTGTTTAAACAAAGAGCTGATCGGTTTGCCTTCCTAAATGCGTGGCGGGCCTGCTTTGCACAAAAGATTAAAACCTGCGCTTATGTGCTGATACCCGGGCGTTTCGGAGTAATAATTAGCGTTCAGTCTTCTGAGCCGGTTAGCCCCGAAAACATGCTCTCTTATGTATGCGAAAAACTTCGAAGCAGGTTTGTGGGTGTGCTCACGGTGAGTGAACTTGAAGTATTCCTGCAGAGGGCCTATGCAGAAGAGCTTAGTACAGAAAAAGAGTGTATTTACCGGGCATTTGACATCCACACCATGCCACAGCGTTATCATGTTTCAACAGATTACCGGAGTTATCCTTTTTCATCTTTTCTGGCGCTTTCAACCGGGCGGCCAAGTAGTGTAGATCAGAAAACCGTTTGGAACTGGTTTGGCGGGCGGATGCGGTTCAGCTTGTTTCATCAGGCGTACTACGGCTGGGTTCAGCCGGATGCAATGCTGGACAAGGCCTATGCCTAAAAGTCACAATTTTCCGTGATTCCATAAAAAAAGCCGGTTCTCATTTGAGAACCGGCTTTAATTTGATGAGTCGGGATGACAGGATTTGAACCTGCGACCCCACGCCCCCCAGGCGTGTGCGCTACCGGGCTGCGCTACATCCCGAATCAGATTTTCAATATAAGCTTTTTAAAGCTTCAAATAAAGCCTGAGTGGAGGGAATTATAGACGCAAACCATGAAGGGGAGCTGCGTGTAAATTACAGTGGGAAGACGGTTAGCTCACAATGCTGCGAAGCATCCAGGCTGTTTTTGAGTGCACCTGCAGGCGTTGTGTGAGCAGGTCGAGGGAGGCTTCATCATCGCCTTCTTCACATGCCGGCAGTGCTGCACGCGCAGTGCTGATAACCTGCTCATTGGCCTCAAGGAGGTTGCGTACCATTTCGAGGGCTTCGGGTACTCCTTCTTCTTCCTTTACCTTTGCCATTTTGGAGTAGGCCATAAATGTGCCCGGGGCAAACTCACCCAGCGCACGAATTCGCTCAGCAATTTCATCAATAGCCGTTGCCAGTTCGGTGTATTGCTCTTCGAACATTTGATGCAGGGAATGGAAGTGCGGCCCTGTTACATTCCAGTGATAATTGTGAGTTTTTAAATAAAGCATGTATGAATCAGAAAGCAGGGCACTGAGGCCTTCAGCTATAGCTTTGCGATTTTCTTCGGTAATTCCAATATGAATATCCATGTGTAATTAATCCCTTAATTAAGTTATTGTTTTATTTAAGCTAATAATTTATGTTTAATCAAAGTAGCCAGGCAGTTTTAATTAAACTGTACGTATTTGAATATATGCCTTAATAACAGCAGCTGCTTCTCATTCGTTTGATTACCGGCCCGGAAACGGTCAGGCCGGCAACGCAACATCTTTCAGGCGGATTTGGAGGGAGCGTTTGTTGTTCCAGAAATTCTCTTCGAGCACGTAAGCTATGTCGATACCTTTCCCGTTGCTGTTGCGGATCAAAGGAAGGTGCTGATGCATATTAAAACCAATTACATCGAAGGGAGCCGAGCCATTCTGGCTTACCCGCATTTTAAGATGCCCGTTACCTACAACAGTCGGGTTTCCGGTAACCTTCAAACCCCGGCTCACAAAAACCGGACGTAAATTCTGAGGTCCGAAAGGTTCAAACTGATTCAGAATTTTCCAAAATTTGAGATCTATCTGGCTGAGGTCGAGTTCAGCATCAACAATCAGCTCGGGCTCAAAACTTTCGTCACACAGGTCGCAGCTCGCAACAGACTGAAGCCTTTCCTTGAACTCAGGCAGCTTGTCTTCGGTCATGGTGAGGCCCGCTGCGAATTCGTGACCGCCAAACTGCAGCAGCAGATCTTCACATTGTTTGAGCGCATTGTAAATATTGAACCCCTTAATGCTTCTTGCAGAGCCCTTCACGTATCCGTCAACGGTACTGAGCATCACAGTTGGCCGGCAAAAGCGGTCCACAAGGCGTGAAGCTACAATTCCGATAACGCCAAGGTGCCAGTCGCGGTCGTGAAGTACAACAACTGATTTTTCCTCCAGGTTACCGTCCTGCTCCATCATCAGAAGGGCGTGTTTCATGGTATCGGCATCGGTGAGACGGCGTTTTTTGTTAACCTGCTCAAGTTGATGTGCTCTTTGTTCAGCCTCTGCCTCATTGTCGGAAATCATCAGCTCAACAGCGATGCTGGCATCCCCCATACGCCCGGCTGCATTAATGCGCGGGCCAAGTGAAAAAACAATCTGAGAAGTTGAAATACTGCCGAGCTCAAGCTTGATGAGCTTTGCTAAAGCGCGCATTCCGATACGGGGTGATGAATTCAGGATTTTGAGGCCTTTATGCATCAGAATCCGGTTTTCATCAACAAGCGGCACAATATCTGACGCAATAGAAATGGCAACAAGGTCAAGATACCGATCCGCCATTTCGGCAGGTAACCCCAGTTTACTGATGGTTGCCTGTATGAGCTTAAAAGCCACACCGGCGCCGGAGAGCCCGTCAAACGGATAGCCGCATCCGGGCCGTTTGGGGTCAAGTACGGCAAAGGCATCCGGAATAACATCACCGGCATTATGATGGTCGCAGATGATCAGGTCGAGACCCTTTTCCCTTGCATAGGCAGCTTCATCCACTGCTGTTATACCGCAGTCAACGGAAAGTACAAGCGTAGCGCCGGTTTCAATAGCTTTTTCAATACCTTCAACCGAAATCCCGTAGCCATCCTTGAAGCGGTGCGGGATAAAGTATCGGGCGTCGAGACCAAACTGCTTGAGAAACAGATACATTATGGCTGTTGAGGTAGTACCATCAACATCATAATCTCCGTAAATGAGCACCTTTTCATGAGAACGTACTGCGGCAGCAAGCCTGCAGGCTGCTGTTTCCATGTCCTGCATGAGAAAAGGATCGTGAATCTGTGCCTGTTCAGGGCGAAAGAACGTTTTGGCTTTATCGAACGTGGTAATCCCACGCAAAGCCAGAAGACGGGCTATTACTGATGTTACATTCAGTTTTTCTTGTAACGAAGATATAGCATCATCATCCTCCGGCCGGGCCATAATCCAGCGGAATGACATATTGTTCCTGTTTTTATTTCTTTTTTATCGAACAGGGAAAAGGGGGATCAGCCCAAAAACCAAGTAGTGTTGTGATGTTTCCGTAAGAACGGAAACCTGTATTTATACTAAAATGAATTTCAAATACTGCTCAGAAAGTATAAAAAACTGCTGTAAATATAAGAACTGAGTAAGGTGCTTAGATCTTTTAATATTAACCGCAGAACGATATGAAGCAAGCGGTTTTTTCACCTTTATCATTTATAACAGCTTATAAAGCCGGATATCTGATATCAGGTTCCGGCGGTGCTCATGCAGCTGTACTGCATTAAGAGAATATTACAACAGATGTACCTGAATTTGATTAACTTAATGAGTTAATCACTATGCTTTTGCTTAATACGCTTTCCGGCAAGTTGATTTATTTCATCTGTTGCTGAACTATACCTCTATCCTCCAATAAAGAAGCATGATTGTAAACGGTATTTATCACGCAAAAACACATCCGGGTCTTGAAGAACTGCTTCAGGCAGAGCTTAAGCAGGCCGGGGCAGGGTATCTTTTCGGTATGAGCGGTGCCGTACGGTTTCAGGCAGAGGATGAACAGCTGTATTCCTTCTTGCTTCAAAGCAGGGTGCTTACCGGCCTTGAACTGTGCCTGAGCCAGCCTGTTGATATCACTCAAACAGATATTGCCGCCCTCGTTGATTCTGTGGACTGGACCTCAGTTTTGCCTGTGCACTCAACATACAGGGTTCAGGCTTTTCAGGGCGGCCTTACAGGAAGCAGCCTCCAAAAACTTGCTGCCGAAATTGAAAAGGGCATAGAACGGATTTTTATCAAAAAGTTTGAAGCCGCTCCGAAAGCTGTGAAGGAAGAAAATGAACCTGAATTCGTAGTTAATCTTCAGATTAGTGTTAACGGAAGCTGTCAGCTAATGCTTGAAGCCGGCGGTGATGTGCTTCAGAAGCGGGGCAGGCTTGTATCACCTAAACACAGCGTGCTCAGCCCAGCCATGGCCGCCGGTCTTATTTTGCTAAGTGAATGGGATGGTACCACTGCCATGATTGATCCTTTTGCCAACGACGGGGTTTTACTGCTTGAAGCAGCACGTTTTGCCAAGCATCGTACGCCGCTTTTTGAAGATGACAGCCTTCGCATGAAAAAATGGCGTACCTTCAGGCATGCATTGTGGAAGAAAAAACGTGAAGAAGTTGTGGATAAGCTCAGAGACGACGTCGACTGGATCATGGGCTTCGATTCCAGCCCCGATAATATTTCGCGCATTCAGTTCAGTACCCGTGAAGCAAGGCTGAACAATAACATACGGCTGAGGGTATCCAGGCCGAACATGCTCAACTATCCTAAAATGAAAGGGCACATTATTACAGCACCTCCTGTTGATGTGAACCTGAAGCTGCTCGGTGATTTTGCCCGAAAGACAAAAATGAGCGCCGGCGGCTATAAAGTTGGCCTTTTCTCTTCCATTGCCAACCTCGATACGGTTGTAGGCATGAAGCCGCACCGCACCATAAGGCTCGAGTTCGAAGACCGGACTTTCTCTTATATGGAATTCACCATATTTGATAAAGAAAGAGCAGCACGCAGGCCCGCAACCCGCAGCGGGGAGCAGCCGGCATCCGTGCCCGGCCGGAAAATCAGATAACATTTGTACTCTTTCTTTCTGATTCTTTTCGGTTTAGCTTTTATATCTGAATTAAAAAGAAACGATGGTATTGTGGCAGAACTTTCTTAACTTATGGAAGCGCTTTTCTGAACCGAAAGGCCACACTTTTGTTTGTTTGTTTTAGGCAGACTTTTTTAATCAATCTCATATCTGCACTCATAGCACTAAGGACGATGTCATGCATGGCATCGTCTTTGTTTTTTTTAGGATCCGGAAGCTTGGGCTGAACTGTTCGTTGAAGGGGCGTTTTTTTCTGTTTATGCCGGAATTTGGAACAGGCACTTATTTGGCACGCTTTGTGTTACAGGGTGCAAGTATTCCTGACTCTTAACTGCGGCTATAAAATTCTATCTTTTGCTGCGGGTACAGACCGGGTTTAAACGTCATTCTGCGATTACTGATCGCAGCAAAATAATTTTGCATTCAGACCCATGAATAAAGAAGATTTTCTGTTTAAAGACCGCATTATTAAAGGAATAACAACTGACGGTCATTGTCGGTTTAGCGTAATAAAAACAACCGATGTAGCTCAGATTGCGGCTCAAAAGCACGAGCTTTCGCTGCTTAGTAAAGTTCTGCTTGGCCGTGCACTTACCGGCGCCATGTTACTTGCCTCAAGCCTGAAGGGCGAGGAGCGCCTCAGGCTGCGGATCGAAGGTAACGGCCCGGTCGGCGCACTTGTAACAGAAGCAAACAGCGTTGGGGAAATCCGGGGGTTTGTGCAAAATCCCGATGCCGCTCTCGATCCGGCCCAGCATACTTCCGTAGGTGATGGTTTCGGCCTCGGTCTGCTCACGGTTACCAAAACCCTGTACAATGAAGCTGATCAGATCAGCGGGACCGTTGAGCTAATTAACGGCACCATTTCTTCTGATATCGCCTATTATCTGGCTCAGAGTGAGCAGATCCCTTCAGCTATCCACCTCGATGTACAACTTGATGATAATGGTGAAATCGTGTCAGCCGGCGGCGTGCTGATTCAGGCCTTGCCGGGTGCACCTGAAAACATCATCAGCAAGCTTGAACAAAATCTGATTAACATGAAACCTGTTGGGCAAAGGCTGCTCAACGGGGAGTAAATAGATACCATCATGCACGATATCGGGCGGCCCTATGCGGTTAAAGAGCTCTCGAGAGGACCGGTTCACTTCTTCTGCCGCTGCACCAAAGATCGGTTCATCTCAGCACTGCAAATGCTCGGCAAGGAAGACCTTGAAGCCATTTCCGATGAAGGACAGGAACTTGTCTGTCAGTTCTGCAACGAAAAGTATCACATAAGTCAGGCGGAAATTACAGAGATTTTGCGCGACAAAATGATACAGATGAATTAAGTGCGGCTTCTGCATTCCAACAAAAAAAGGCTGAGCACCATAGGTGTGTTCAGCCTTTAATTTTGAATAAAAAGAGCGTGTGCGGCTTTTAATGCTTAGTTATCAAGCACCTTTTTAATACGGGCATAAATCTCCTCAATAGTGCCAAGCCCGTCGATGGCGCGGTAAACGCCCTGCTGCTTGTAATAATTAAGAACAGGAGCGGTTTCTTCATTATATACTTCGAGCCGCACTTTTACTTTTTCCGGCGTATCGTCGGCCCGGCCTTCGCCGCGGCTCAAAATCCGCTTCATCAGTTCTTCGTCCGGCACTTCAAGAGAGAGGAAAGAGTGAAGTTTCTTTCCGTTCTTCTTAAGCCGCTCCTCAAAAGCTTTTGCCTGAGGCACTGTTCGGGGGAATCCGTCCAGAATATACCCGTTCAAAAATTTTTCATCATTCAGGGCTTCTTCAACCAGTTCAACGACGGTCTGATCGGGCACAAGTTTACCTGCATCAAGGATATCTTTAACTTTAATACCAAGTGGTGTCTGGTTTTTAATGGCCGAGCGGAACATCTCCCCGGTGGAAAGCTGAGGAATGTTATATTCTTTTTCAATAAGTTTGGCCTGTGTGCCCTTGCCGGCACCCGGAGGACCGAATAAAATTATTCGCATGATCTACTCAGATTTTTGTGGTTTAATATTTTAATGATACGGCAGAGTCAAACTGTCTGTTGCTTCAAAATAATAGCGAAATTAGCCGCTTGGTTAATTTAAGAAGTTAAAGAAACCTCTTAATGCGGCAAATTAACTGTCCGTACTTCGTAACATGAACAGAAGTTTAAAATAAGTGATGCAGAGAACTTATAGAAACATCAATATTGAATATTTGAATGCGAAATAAAGAATATTACGGGGCTTCCTTTCCGGCAGCACAAACGGATGATGGCAACAACGGTTTTGTTACCGATTTGATTGAAGCAACCGAAACGGGCTTTGCTGATTTTTTTTATCAGCTGTGGAATTTTCTGGGAACCGGCGTATTCCAGATTAAAGGTGCCCCCATCACGCTTGGGAATCTGATCGTTTTTTCGCTGATGCTCATCCTGGTATTTGCAGGTGCGAAATTTTTGTCAAGGTTGCTGTATCTGCGTGTGCTTAAAAATGTGAAGATGGATGAAAGCATCCGGTACACGCTTCAGCGCATCACTCAATATACCATTCTGATACTGGGCGTTCTGTTTTCCTTTCAGTTTATCGGGCTCGACCTGAGCGGGCTCACCGTTATCTTCGGTCTGCTATCCGTTGGTATTGGTTTCGGATTGCAAAACCTGACCTCCAACTTCATTTCAGGCATCATGCTGCTGTTTGAACGGCCGATTAGCGTGGGGGACCGCATCATTGTGGGTGATCTGGAAGGGGATGTGCAGGAAATCAATATCCGTTCTACCACCATCAACTCCATCGATAACATTTCGATCATTGTGCCAAACTCGGAGTTTTTGTCGAGTCAGGTAATCAATTACTCACACGGCGATACCAAAATCCGGATGCGCGTTGAAATTGGCGTATCCTACAATTCCGATCTTGACCTCGTGCTGCGCATCATTAAGGAGAGCGCGCTTGCCCATCCTGAAACAATGGATGATCCCGAGCCAACGGTGCTGCTTCGCAATTTTGGCGACAGCGCCTGGGAAATGCTGCTGCTCTGCTGGGTGCCCGACCCGAAGCGGCAGTACAAAATTGCTTCTGACATCCGCTGTGATCTGGTTCGCCGCTTCCGTGAAAACAACATCGAAATCCCGTTCCCGCAGCGCGACCTGCACCTGAGATCGGCCGAGCCGCTCCCGCTTCGTCAGGAAGGCCGGCAGGCTCAGGTCCGGAAGCGGGAAGCCCCAAAACCGGACGCAGACGCAGAGTGAACCGCTAAATTTTGAACATGAAAGCCCCTTAACGCTGTAATTGACGCGTTGCGTAAAATAATTCTTGCATTGTATGACGCGTTGCGTTATCTTTGAAGTGTTATGAAACGAACCATTAAAAAATACGGCAACCGCAAACTGTACGACTCCGCAGAGAGCCGCTACATTTCGATGACGGAGCTCAAGCAGATTATCCGCGACGGCGAAGATGTCGAGGTAATCGACACCCGGACCGGAAACGACATCACCTCTGAGGTGCTCACTAAAGCTATTGTTGAAGCGGGCGGGAAAGACGGCCTTTCCCCCGATGCGCTGCACAGCCTCATCCGCTGGGGCACAACAGCTTTTGAAAGCGGCCTGGCTTTTTTAGGCCGTTCGCTTCACAAAGTTCTTCCCCTGGCCGACCGCGCCGATGTTAAGGGGCTGATGGATAAAGTCAGAACCCTCGAAGGCCGGGTTGAGGAGCTGCAGCAGCAGCTCCGGCAGCAGGAAAACCAAAGCTCTTCCAACGGAAAGCAGCCGCCGGTTTCCTGAAAGAACCTTACCCCATTTCAAAGATTTTCAATAAAACCCATCCCTAATCGGAGAACACCATGAGCAAGCAAGTAGAAAAAGTAAACCACGACGAAGTAAACGTAGTTGACACCCTCACCGGTAAAGCACGTGAAGTATGGCTCGCAGGCCTTGGCGCCCTTGCCAGCGTTGAAGAAGAAGGCCAGAAAGTTTTCACCAAACTGGTTGAAAAAGGCACACACTTCGAAGCACGCGGCAAAAAGCAGCTCGACGAAGCCTACGATGAACTGCTCGTAGCCTACAAAAAACTCGAAGACCGCGTTAAATCAAGCTTCAACAAAGCTGAAGGCGAAATCGACGAGAACATGCAGGAACTCATCCACAAAATGGGCGTTCCTACACAGGATGAAATCAAAGAGCTTACCGCTCAGGTTGAGAAGCTCATCACCAAAGTTGATGACCTCTCCAAGAAAGTAGATCAGGGCGATAAAAAAGCCGCTGCTCCTGCTGCCCCTGCGAAAGCAGCCAAGTAGGCAAACCGCAGCAGGAAGCCCTGCATAAAGGAATCCGCAAAGAGAGAGACGTTTCCTGAAACAAGAAAGGCCCCGGAGCACTGCTTCGGGGCCTTTTGCGTGTTTTGGAATCTGAGAATCGCTGGTCAGGAAACCGGCGGGGAAAATGAAATCAGCCTCAGCTGCTCGTCATTTCTTCGAGGGTGCGGCCTTTGGTTTCGGTCACGAATTTCTTCACAAAAATGTAAGCCACAACACCGAAGGCTGCGTAGATGCCGTACGAAATGCCAAGCCCGAAACTGTCAAGAAAAACAGGGAAGGTCATGGTGATGAGGAAGTTGGCGCCCCACTGCATGAGTCCGCATATGGCGAGCGCGGCACCGCGGAACTGATTCGGGAACATCTCCCCGAGCATTACCCACATTACAGGGCCCCATGAAAAAGCAAAGAAGGCGATGTAGCCGTTGGCAGCGAGCAGTGCGTAGATGCCGGAATTACCTTCGAGCATGAGGTTGCCGTCAGCGCCTACGGTTGCGAAGTAAAAGATGAAGGCCATAATGCCGAGCATCACCGCCTGACCCAGCGAGCCCACGAGCAGCAGCGGCCGCCGCCCGACCCGGTCGATCAGCGCAATGGCCACAAAGGTGAAGGCCACATTCACGGTACCGCCGATCACGTTCACCATCAGCGCATCACCTTCGGTGAAGCCAGCTGCCTGCCAGAGCACGGCGCCGTAGTAGAACACCACGTTGATGCCCGTAAACTGCTGCAGTACCGCAAGACCGACACCAACCCACACAATCGGGTGAATCTTGCCCGTAGCCCTTGAAATGACATCCTTGAGGCCGGGCTTAGAATCTTTAAGCAGGGTAGAGCGGATTTCCTTCACCTTGGCAGAAAAATCAGCGCCGCTGATGGTGAGGGACGACAAAACCGAATTGGCTTCGCTCTCGCGGCCCGCAGCTACAAGGAAACGGGGCGATTCAGGGATGAACAGCAGGCCGACAAAGAAAAGCGAGGCCGGGATAATTTCCATCCAGAACATCCACTGCCAGGCGCTGAAGCCCCACCAGAAGCTGCCCATAGAGCCGTCGGTGGCGCCGGCAATCAGGTAGTTGCTCAGAAAGGCCACGAAGAGGCCGAGTACAATCATGAGCTGCTGCAGGCTCGCAAGCCGGCCGCGGATCGCGCTCGGGGCTATCTCACTGATGTAGGCCGGGGTTAAAATACTTGCAGCACCAACGGCCATGCCGCCCAGGATGCGAAAAAATACAAACTGCCCCGAACTCGCCGAAATACCCGAACCCCAGGCACTGATAATGAAGGCGACCGCCGTGATAATGAGCACCGGTTTACGACCGATCTTATCGGCCAGGGTGCCGGCAAAAAAAGCGCCGACCGCGCAGCCCAGCAGCATCGATGCTACATTAAAACCTGTGCCTACGGCATCGGAATTGAAGGTCTCGCGCAGGGCATCGACCGTGCCGTTAATTACGCCGCTGTCGAAACCAAAAAGAAAGCCGCCCAGCGCGGCAATGAGTGAAAGCAGCAGGATGCGGCCCAGGCTGTAATCCTGTGCGGGTTGTTCCCCGTTAGATTGCATGAGTTTGCAGGTTAAGTTAGTGTTATCCCAAGGAATACCGGCTCATTGAGCCGTACATCACCCTGCATAAGCGGAACCGGCCCTCACAAATCAACAGTCGGTCAGGTACATCAGGAACTCTTCCGGGCGCCGGGCAGGGGTGTCCGCAATATTGCGCTATTTTGAGGGAATTTGCAACCGCAGGATTTTACTGCATAAACTTGCCCTGCAATTCTTTGAAGGGGTCAGCGCCGGGTGTGTTTTTCTGCCTTCAGGCTTTTGAGCCAGAAAAATATTTTCCGGCTGTAGTAAACTGCAATCACGGCCATTACGCCAATCGGGTACCAGAGCACTTCTGCCCGGCCACGCAGCACCGACTCCAGCATGATGCTGAAAATGGCCGCAGCCCCGGCGTATTCGAGCAGCTGCAGCTTGCGCTTGCGGCGGTCGTCTTTTGTGAGGAATCCGCGGCCGCGGCTTAGCAGGAGCCAAAGGGCGAGCAGTATCCCGAAAACCAAATATCCCATAAGTCAAAAAAATGAAGGGTGGGCCCAGGCGCGTGTTTCGGTTCGGGGTTAAAAAGCATTGCGGCCGATGAACGCCTTGCTGAGGGTCGCTTCGTCGATAAACTCAAGTTCGGTGCCCATGGGGATGCCGTGCGCAATTCGGGTGACCTTTACCCCAAACGGGCTCAGCATTTTGTGGATGTAGAAAGAGGTCGCTTCGCCTTCCGCATCGGGGTTGAGGGCGAGGATTACTTCCGTAACCGGCTCGCTGCTGCTGTTCACCCGCGCGATAAGTTCTTTGATGCGGATGTCATCCGGCCCTACATCGTCGAGCGGTGAAATGACGCCGCCAAGCACATGGTAGCCGCCTTTGAACTCATTGGTTTTTTCGATGACGTACACATCCCGCGAATCTTCCACCACACAAAGCACTGAGCGCTGCCGTTTTGCCGAGCGGCAGATAGGGCAGGGGTCGTTGTCAGTTATGGTGAAGCAGTTTGAACAGTAGCGGATTTTCTCTTTCAGGTCAATCAGGGCCTGCGCAAGCTGCAGCACCCCGTCTTTTTCCTGCTTTACGAGGTGCATGGCAAGGCGCTGTGCCGATTTACGACCCACGCCCGGCAGTTTGGAAAGATGCTCTATAGCCCGTTCAAGGGTTTCGGAAGTCAGATGCATGAAAATAAATTAAGGGGCTGCTTACAGACCAAATTTGCTGAGGTCCATACCGGGCAGGCCGCCGCCGGGTAGCATGTTGCGGGCAACTTCCTGCATTTTCTCAGCCGCAGCACGTTCGGCTTCAGCAAGTGCCTTGTTTACGCCGGCGATAATGAGATCCTCAAGCATATCGGCATCATTCGGGTCGATAACATCCGGTTCAATTTTGAGGCGCACAATCTGACGGTTGCCGTTGGCGGTCACTTTAACCATGCCGCCGCCTACTTCAGCGTTCACTTCTATGGCTGCAGCATTGTCTTTGGCTTCCTGCATTTTCTGCTGGAATTCGTTCATTTTGCCGAAAAGGTCGGCCATATTTGGATTCATAACTTTATAAGCTTAGGTGAGAAAAAGAAAAAATATCATGGTTGATGCAGGGTAAAACAGCAAGCTGACCAGCTTAATTCGCTGAAAACCGCCCCGGCTGTTTCAGCGGTAATTCCAGTCAATTTCAGCGCCGAACAGTTCAACAATTTGCCGCAGTTTCGGATCCTGCTTCTGCAGGCGCTCGAATTTGGCAAAGGGGTCTTCTTCCTCGCTTTGTTTTTGTTCAACGTGAAGCAGACGGCCCTGAAGCCGGAGCCGGGTTCCGATATGCTGCTCGAGTTGCTCACCCAAAATGCGGTTATTGGTTTCGAGCATATCAAGCAGGAAAGGATCCGGAGTTTCAAGCGTAAGCAGCCGGCCCCTAAGGTCAACGGGCTTCACCCGGTCAAGCGCAAGGATCAGCGATTGCGGCACAGGAGGTCGCAGGGCTTTGATGAAGGCTTCCCAAACCTGCTGTACCTGATGCAGGTAAACCTGCTTCTCGCCGGCCGAAGGTACGGGCGCTTGTTGGGGTGCTGAAACCGAAACCCTGGCTACAGCCGGAGCAGGTACGGGCTGCGAAACGGCCGGACTGCTTACCGGTTTTAGGAGGGCGTCTTCGGGAGGAAGTTCGGCAGGCACAGGCTTCGGCTTAGGCGCGTTTAAGCTTGCTGTCTCTGATGGTGAAGGCGAAGCTGAAGCTGAAGCTGAAACATTATCGCCGGCTGTGTGAACCTGAGAAGTTTCGGGTGCCGGTTTTTTAACGGTAGTTGGCGTGCTAACCGCCTCTGCGCGTTTGTTGCTCATGCCGGGCTTTCGGCGCAGGCCGCTTACTGGCGGGGCGCCGGGAATCTGAACAGCAGGTTTGGGTGCAGCTGCCGGTTTTGGCTTTTCAGACGGAACTGCCTCAGCAGTGCGGTAATCAGCCGGATCGCTTGCGGTTACATTGGCATTGGCTGCCGGTGCAGCCAGCTTTCCCTGAACGGCACCGCCGGCTACAGCTTTACGAAGCTGCTGAAGTTCCTGCATCAGCCCCGAAAGTCCGTCGGTTTTCTCCATACGGATCAGCTTCAGTATCGTCATTTCCAGCAGAATGCGCGGCTGCTTGGCATCGCGGAGACGGAACTGCGCTTCATGCACAATGTGGAGCATGCGCATGAGGTCATCATCCGAAAAGGCCTGCGCGGCTTTGTTAAGGCGCAGTTTGACCTCCTTACTCGTTTCAATCGCATAAAAATTGCGCGGATCGCGGGCAAGCATCAGGTTGCGCATATGCCCGGTAAGACTTCCCAAAAACTCTGAGACATCGTGCCCTTCCATCAGCAAATCAGAAATCAGCTGAATGCCGGCAACGCTGTCGCCCTGTTCGATATAGCCGGTAAGCTCAAACAGCCGCTCAAGCCCCACGGCGTTAAAGGCTTTCATCAGCTCTTCGTAGCGGATATCGGTACCGCAGAGCGCAATCACCTGATCCAGAATACCAAGCGCGTCGCGCAGGGCGCCGTCGGCTTTCAGGGCGATCATGTGCAGGGAGTCTTCATCAATCGAAATACTTTCCCGCTCGCAAATAAACCTCAGCCGCTCTACGCTCTCCTTAACCGTGATGGGCTTAAAATCGAAACGCTGCACCCGCGACAAAATCGTAGGCAGCACCTTGTGCGGCTCGGTCGTGGCGAAAATGAAAATGGCGTAGGCGGGCGGCTCTTCAAGCGTTTTCAGCAGCGCATTGAACGCCTGCTTGGAGAGCATGTGCACCTCATCAATAATAAAAATCTTGTACTTGCCCGACTGCGGCGGCACCCGCACCGACTCCCGGATACGGTGCGCATCATCAACCTTATTGTTCGATGCCGCATCAACCTCGATAATATTTAAGGTCTGGTTCAGCATCTCACCGTCAACCTCATCCCCGATTTCATTGAGCGTGCGGGCAAGCACCCGCGCCATGGTTGTTTTGCCCACGCCCCGCGGCCCGCAAAACAGATAGGCGTGCGAAATACGCCCGTTTTCGATGGCATTTTTAAGGGTAGAGCTCACATGCTCCTGCGAAACAATATCTTCGAAATGAACCGGGCGATATTTTCGGGTTAAGGCTTTGTAATGCTCAGACATACGCGGTACGGCTTCAGGTTTTTGAAAAAAATCGGTCTTGAAAACAAATCTGCAATTCAGAAAGGTACCAAAAAATCAGCCCAAAATTAAACCAAAGGGCAACTGAACGATATTGCAGATATCTTGTTAAAACACAAACATGCGACATTCGCCTGTGGCGAAAACACCGTAACAACTACACAAAATCAACGGATCAGAACTATGACTACACTACTCATTACACTTCTCGTGGCCACGCTTGCCGGCATTTCGGCCATTTACTACTACTCCCTGAAAGACGAGCCCCGCGAGCATCAGAAAACCCGGGTTGACGTACCAACCGATTACGACGGTATGGGAACCTTCAGCCGGTACATCAACAAATAAAGGAGAACAATGCCGGATTCAGAAAGGCAGCACCACAGCAAATAAAAAGCCTCTGAACATTGCGTCAGGGGCTTTTTTTGTGAGCGGGGGTTTTGCAAAATGCGCTATAATCGTTTTGCAATGGCCTGCAGATCAATTAGATTTTTGTATCTAAACGGATACACACTTTTATGTTGGCTATCCCAAAAAAAGCAGCCATCTATAAGTGGCTAATGAAATCGAAGGATATTCGTGCTAAAGCAAAACAAAACCATGGAAATATCACGATTTGATATCTCCGACTACCTCGACAGCAACGAAATGATTGCTGAATACCTGAACACAGTTTTGGACGAGGGCAGCGAGGAAGATTTAATTCTGGCAATCGGGCATATTGCGAGATCAATTGGCATGACAAAAATTGCTGAGCAAACCGGCATGAGCAGGCCGAGTTTGTACAAAGCCTTGTCCGCGGGCGCCAAACCACAGTTCAGTACAATCATGAAAGTACTGCGCGCAATTGGGGGCGGCATTCAGGTAACGCCCCAGGCTCCGCTGCAAAACAGGCTGTAAACGTCAGTTAGAATTCTCTGCCGGGATTGCGAAAAACAACCTAACACATAGCGGTTCTGAACCCGGCAACGGAAGCAGTTCCCCCGTTTTCATTTTTTCAGGGTGAACTCCGTGCGCATCACTGGCCTTCATGCTTGTGAAAAATCCCAAACCTACGGATTATCCCGTGCTTTTTGGGGTTAGTGCCAAACGGATGCTTTTCCCTATATTAAGGGCAAAATTTTACATCTAACCTGAAAGCGGGCTTTCTGAGTCCGCCCATCCCACACAGGAAAAGCCTGCCTATGAAATGGAAGATTAAAGCCCCTAACACCCTCATTCTGGTTTTACTGGTGATGGTATTCTTCGCCGGACTCACCTGGGTAGTGCCGGGCGGCGAATTCGACCGCATTGAGGTAAACGGCCGCGAAGTCGTAGATCCGGAGTCGTTTCAGTACATCGACTCCACGCCCACCTCGCTCACGCAGCTGTTTATTGCGCCGGTGCGGGGCTTCAACGACTCCTACGGGATGGCGATCATCGTTTTTGTGTTTATCGTAGCCGGCAGCTTTTCCGTCATTTCCAAAACCGGCGCCTTCGATGTGGTGATTCGCCGGGCCGCCAAATTCTTTTCCGAAAACCCCGCATGGCGGCCGGTTTACATCCCCTTTTTCATGATTCTGTTTTCCGTGATGGGGGCAACCTTTGGCATGAGCGAAGAAACCATTGTGTTTATCCCGCTCTTTGTTACGCTCTCGCTGGCGCTGGGCTACGACTCCATCACCGGGGTTGCTATTCCGTATGTGGGGGCGCATATCGGGTTTGCGGGGGCCGTGTACAATCCGTTCACGGTGGGCATTGCGCAGGGGCTGGCCGAAATTCCGGTGTTCTCCGGGGCCGGTTTCCGCATGCTGCTCTGGGCCGCCATGACCGTAACCGGCATCATCATCGTGTACATCTACGCCGCGCGGGTGCATCATAACCCGCTGAAGTCGCCGGTGTACAACATCGATAAAAACCGCAAGGCCGCCGAAGATGATGGCATCATTCCGCCGATCCGGGCCGGGCACATCATTGTGCTGCTGCTGTTTTTCGGAACCCTCGGGGCGCTCATTTACGGCGTTGTTGAGCTGGGCTGGTACATCGAAGAGCTTTCCGCCCTTTTTATCGGGCTCGCGGTATTTTCCGCCATCTTCGGCCGCCTCAGCGGGGATGAAGCCGCAACGGCCTTCCTCAGCGGCATGAAAGACGTGATGGGCGCCGCGGTTATCATCGCACTTTCGCGCGCCATTCTGATTATCATCACCGACGGACAAATTGTGGATACGATTCTGTTCCATCTGTCGGCCTCGCTCGATAACCTGAACTTGTACGCCTCCGCCGGACTCATGCTCGGCGTGCAGAGTCTGCTCAACGTAATTGTGCCGAGCGGCAGCGGTCAGGCCGCGCTCACCATCCCGATTATGGCCCCCCTCGGCGACCTGATCGGCATCACCCGGCAAACCGTTGTGCTTATTTTCCAGCTCGGCGACGGCATCACCAACATGATTATCCCGACCTCGGGCGTGCTGATGGGCGTGTTAGGTATCGCCCGCATCCCCTGGGAAGTCTGGGCGAAATGGCTGTTCGTGAAGATGCTGATTCTGTACGCGGTAGCGCTCGTGTTTATCGTGATTGCCGTGGCGATGGGGTATCAGTAGTATCAGTAGGAAGATGATAACCGAGCTGAGCCCCACATTTATCCATCAAAACCCCAACGCATTTAAACTGAAGCATTTATGAGCACTTCCGGTTTCGAACCAGCCTCTGAGCCGTCAACGCCATCGTCATCGCCCTACACCCCAATCGCCTGCGCGCTGTACGACGAGCTTGAGCGCCTGGTGATCCGCCGGGAAGAAGTCCGGATTGTGTTCCGCGATTTGGGTCAGGAGCACAGCCGCACCGACACCATCGCCGACGTGTACAGCCGCGACAAGCAGGAATTCATCAAACTGAAATCAGGCATGGAAATCCGCCTCGACCGCCTGAGCTCCGTGGGGGATATCCGGTTCTCGGGCGATCACTGCTGACACGCGCTGATAGCACGCGGATTTTGCGGATCGGGCCGGATTTGCGCGGATTTTTAGTTTAGGTGAGTTTGAGATGCAGCAGGACGGGCTGATTACCCGCCGGCCTGTACGATATAGTTTTCGACAACGGTGCTCAGTATCTCCAGCGGAAGGCCGCCGTTCATCAGAATAACATCGTGGAATTCGGCCACATCAAAGGCGTCGCCCAGCCTTGCTTCGGCCTCTGTGCGCAGGTTTTGGATGTGTATCATCCCGATTTTGTACGCCAGCGCCTGACCCGGCATTACGACATAGCGATCGATTTCGGAAATGATATCGCCAAGGGGCATTCCGGTGTTTTCGTGCATGTAGCTTACGGCTTCCCCGCGAGTCCACCGCTTCAGGTGTATTCCGGTATCCACAACAAGCCGCACGGCCCTGAACATTTCTGCCTGTAGCCGGCCGAGGTTTCCGTAGGGGTCGTTATCATAAACGCCGATTTCATCAAGCAGCCACTCGGTGTACAGCGCCCAGCCCTCAATGTAGGCTGTGAACGGATAGACCTGCCGGATCACCGGTACGCCCTCGATTTCCTGCGCTAAAGCCAGCTGAAAATGGTGCCCCGGAACGGCCTCGTGCGCGCTGAGAGTCATCATTCCGTATTTCGTTACTTCAGTAATATCCCGAAGGTTGATGAAGAAAATGCCCGGCCGGCTTCCGTCCATGGCCGGAATATTATAGTAGGCGAACGGGGCGGTTTCCTGCGAATATTCAGGTACACGCCTTACTTCAACCTCAGCTCTTGGGGTGCGATTAAAGAGCGGAGCCGTAGCTTCGTAGAGAAAGCGGATCTGCTCCGTGTAATCCGCAATAATCTGATCGTGAACACCGGTTGTATCAGGGTAAAACATCGCGGGGTCCTCATCCAGCACTGCAAAGCGGGCAGCAACCGTTTCTCCGGAAATCCCGATTTCATCAAAGAGTTCAAACATTTCTGCCTTAATACGCGCCACTTCTTCAAGACCGGTCTGATGGATTTCTTCAGGGGTGAGCGGAAGCGTTGTGTGCATACGGGTAAGGTAGCGGTAATAGGCATCTCCGTCGGGAAGCGTCCATGCGCCGGATTCTTCGCCGGCCCGTGCATGAAGCGCCTCAAAAGTTTCGATCAGGTAGCCGTAGCCTGTGGTAACCTCTCTTTCTATGGCGGACAGAGCATCTGCCAGCAGCCGCGCTGCATCGCCCTCGCTGATGCCCTCCAGCCCGGAAAGCGAAGCCGCAAAATTGACATACAGCGGATTTTCCATAGCCGGCTGCCCGATGAAGGCGGTCATCTCCCGAAGCACATGGTCAATCACAAACTGCGGCGGGATCACGCCCCGCTCGGCCCGGTAATTTACCGACTCACGCACCTGATCAAACTTGGCCTCAAAAGCCCGAAGCCGTTTGATATAATGCTCCGCGCTTTTTTTACCGATGATCTGATGGTTGGTCGTCATAAACTCAGGCGTCTGGCTTTGGATGCCAAAAGTCTGATTTACCGGGAAGTCGTGAAAAGCCCAGCGCCCGCCCTCCACATTGCTTTCCAGCAGCCACTCCATCATGTCGTAGCTGATGGCTTTCTGACCTGAAAGCTGCTCCCGGTTGTAGCGCCTGAGCAAGTCGAGGTATTTCTGGTCGCGCTCCAGTCCGCGGTAGGTGTGCTGAGGGGAAGCATCGGTGAGCTTATGACTGTGAAAATCCAGAAAGGTGTTATCCACCAGGCCGAGGAGCGTCAGGATTTCGGGCTCGGAAAGGGCCGCTTCAACAAGATAGCGGTCGAAAAAGTGATCAATGTTAAAGGGCTTCCCCCAGATCAGCTTATAGCCCCAGATGCCTAAAACAAGGAGCAGAACAGCAAACAGGCCTAAAAGGATTTTTTTGAAAGACATAGGGGCAGATAACAAAATTGAAGAGTTAAGGTTGCTCGTAAGATAAAATAATTTTTGAGGTTATGATGAGTGATCTTGAGGCGGATATGGCACGCGGATTTTGCGGATCGGGGCGGGATTTGCGCGGATTTTTCGGGATTATTTGTGAGGTTTGCCCTCCCTCCCGGCATTAAAACTCCCTTCCCGGATTTCAGTTATTCTTTAGTACTTTACCCGTGCCACTGTTCCTGTACTTCAGCCATCATCTATGCAGCTTACCGTAAATGCGCCCCGGCGGGCCCTGAATAAAGCCTTTCTGAAGGTGAAGCCCATCCGCTCCGACATGGAGCGGTTTAAAGCCGGCCTGCGCGCTCTGCTGGACCGCACCCGGGAGAATGAGGGCGAATCCGAAGAGTTTCACAAGAACCTGCTGTCTGATTTTCTGAAGAAGACCTGGTACGATCCCGCCCATTACATCAATACCAAGGGGCGTAACGACCTGGTGATCCACAACGGGGATAAGGCCAAAAGCAGCGTCGGGGTAATTATCGAGGCCAAGAAGCCGGGCAACCGGGCTGAGATGGTGAGCACGGCCGACCTCAACCGCAAGGCTTTTCAGGAGCTGCTGCTCTACTACCTGCGCGAGCGGATTACGCACCAAAACCCGGAGCTGAAGCACCTCATCATCACCAATATTAATGAGTGGTTCATTTTTGATGCGTCCGTTTTTGAAACCCTCTTTGCACAAAACAAGGCGCTAGTGAAGCAGTTCACCGATTTTGAGGCCGGCCGGCTGCCCGGCACAACTACCGATTTCTTCTACTCTCAGATTGCCGCCCCGTTTATTGCCGGCCTCAGCTCTGAAATTACGTTCGCGCACTTCAGCCTTCAGCAGTACGAAAAACCGCTGCGCAGCACCGATAAATCAGGCGATACCCGTCTCATCGCCCTTTTTAAGCTGCTTTCGCCCGAGCACCTGCTCAAGCTTCCGTTTGTGAACGACAGCAACAGCCTCGACAAACGCTTCTACAGCGAGCTGCTCCACATTATCGGGCTCAGCGAAACCCGGCAGGGCGGCAAGAAGCTGATCGGGCGCAGCAGCGAAGCGGAGCGCAACTCCGGCAGCATTCTCGAGGATACCATCATACAGCTGGACAGCCTCGACAAAATCGGCCGCCTCCCCAACCCGTCGCAGTACGGTGCCACCTATCAGGAGCGGCTGTTCGGCGTGGCCCTCGAACTCACCATCACCTGGATCAACCGGGTGCTCTTCCTGAAGCTGCTCGAAGCCCAGCTCATCACCTACCACAAGGGCGACCCCCGGTATGCCTTTCTCAATGCGGAGAAGCTGAAGAGTTACGACGACCTCAACAGCCTGTTTTTTCAGGTGCTCGCCCGCCGGCCGGAGGGGCGCAACCCCGACGTGAAGCAGCTCTTCGCCACGGTTCCCTACCTCAACTCCTCCCTGTTTGAACCCAGCGAGACGGAGCAGCTCACCCTGATGATCAGCAACCTGAAAGACGACAAAACCATCCCGCTGATTTCACAGACCGTGCTCAAAACCGAAAGCGGCCGGAAGCGCACCGGTGAGATGCGGACCCTCGAATACCTGTTTGAATTTCTCAACGCCTACGATTTCAGCAGTGAAGGCTCGGAGGAAGTGCAGGAAGACAACAAAGCCCTGATTAACGCCTCGGTGCTCGGCCTCATCTTCGAGAAAATAAACGGCTACAAAGACGGCTCGTTCTTCACCCCGGGCTTCATCACCATGTACATGTGCCGCGAAACCATCCGGCGGGCGGTGGTACAGAAATTCAACGAGGTGAAGGGCTGGAACTGCACCGATCTCGGCGGCCTGTACGACCGGATTGACGACCGGCAGGAGGCCAACGAAATTGTGAACAGCCTCAAAATCTGCGATCCGGCCGTAGGCTCGGGGCACTTCCTCGTATCGGCCCTGAACGAGCTGATTGCCGTGAAAAACGACCTGCGCATTTTGCAGGACCGCAGCGGCCGCCGGCTGAAAGAATATTTTGTGGAAGTGGTGAATGATGAGCTGATCGTAACCGATGAAGACGGCGCCCTGATCGACTACCGCCCGGCCAACCCGGAAAGTCAGCGGGTGCAGGAGGCCCTCTTCCACGAAAAACAAACCCTCATCGAAAACAGCCTTTTCGGGGTGGACATCAACCCGAATTCGGTGAAAATCTGCCGGCTGCGCCTGTGGATTGAGCTGCTGAAACACGCCTACTACAAAAGCCCGGATGAGCTCGAAACCCTGCCCAATATCGACATCAACATCAAGTGCGGGAACTCGCTCGTGAGCCGCTTTGCGATGGATGCCGACCTGAAGCAGGCGCTCAAAAAAAGCCGCTGGACCATCGGCAGCTACCGGGCCGCCGTTGATACCTACCGCAACGCACAAAGCAAGGAACAGAAGCGGGAGATGGAGCGCCTCATTGCCGGCATCAAATCGGATTTCCGGAGCGAAATTTCAAAAAATGACCCCATACTGAAACGGCTCAGCCGGCTGCAGGGCGAGCTGACCGTGCTCACCACGCAGACCGACCTGTTCGGGATGAGCAAAAAGGAGAAGGCCGTATGGACCAAAAAAACCGAAAAGCTGGCGCAGGAAATCAAAAAGCTGGAAGCCGAAATTGAGGAAATAAAGGCCAACAAAATCTACGAAAACGCCTTTGAATGGCGATTCGAATTCCCCGAAGTGCTGAATGATGCGGGCGAATTCGTAGGCTTCGACGTCGTGATCGGCAACCCGCCGTATATCCGGCAGGAAGCTTTCACGGAAATCAAGCCGTACCTGAGCAGCCGTTTTGAAACCTTCGCCGGTACCGCTGATTTGTTCACCTATTTTGTTGAGTTAGGAATGAATCTGCTCAAAGGCAGCGGAACGTTCTGCTACATTATTCCCAACAAATGGATGCGCGCCAATTATGGTGAAGCCCTGCGCCGCTACCTCAGAAATTTTGAAATCCTTCAGATTCTCGATTTTGGTGATCTGCCCGTTTTTGAGGAAGCTACAACCTACCCCTGCATCATGCAGCTGCGAAAAAGTGCCGGTTCGGAAATGTTCACAGCGGTGAATATTGAAACGCTTGCCTACCCGGACGGCCTCCCGGCCTATGTGGCGCAAAACCGGATCGAAGTACTGGTAAATGAACTTCCGGATGAAGGATGGACACTTACGGACAGCAAGGTTCAGAAACTGCTCGCCAAACTCAAAAATACGGGCGTACCACTCGGGGACTACGTAGAAGGCAAAATTTACCGTGGTGTACTCACGGGTTTGAATGAAGCTTTTGTGATAGATGAGGGAACCAAAAATAAACTCATCGCAGAAGACCCCGCATCAGCTGCCATCATAAAACCGTTTTTAGCGGGCCGGGACATCAAAAGATATCAGCAGCCCAAGGCGACAAAGTTTTTGATTCTTTTCAAAAATGGAGATACGCGGAGTTTATGGGGGGCGCTGACTGAAGAAGCTGCGCTACCCAAAATGATGGAAAAGTACCCTGCTATTATGAACCACCTTTTGAAATATCAAAAGAAAGCAAAAGAAAGGTACGATAAAGGACACTATTGGTGGGAACTGCGGGCTTGCGATTATTATGATGAGTTTGAGAGAGATAAGATTATTGTTCCTGCTATCGTAAAATCTGCCTCGTATGTATTTGATACCCAAGGTAATTACGGGAATGATAAAACAACGATTATTCCCGTAAGCGATTTGTTTTTGCTGGGTTTATTGAATTCAAAGGCGATCGACTTTTTTCTTAAGTCAATTTCATCAACAAAGCAGGGGGGATATTTTGAATATAAGCCTACCTACATAGCAAAACTTCCAATTGCTAAGCCGGGGCCAGTTTTGAAATTAGAGCTTAGCAATTTCAGTGAAGCAATATTATCCATCAAAAAGCAAAACCCCCAAGCCGACACCTCCGCCCTTGAAGCCCAAATCGATCAGCTCGTATATCAGCTCTACGGCCTCACAGAAGAGGAAATAAAAATTGTGGAAGGCGAAGGGTGATTTCTGAAGCGGCCGAATGCCCTCTCGTTGGGCTGCCCCGGCGAACGGGCTGCCCGCCGCTCGGAAAAGTTTGACTGGCAAAAAGCCAATGAGGGACCGGCGTGCCGCGGGGCGGGGTGTGAGGAGGTGGCTTGCCCGGGAACCCAGGTTGAAATTCGGTTACCGATGATACCCTACACGCAGGAAACGAACCTGGGGGAGACATCCCCGAAAGGGTCAGCTTGTTCCGGCACAGGATCCCCAGCTTTTGAAAACCCCGGTTGATAATTTCATTTCGTCCCAAATATTTGCTAAATTTGGGACGAAATGATACTCCCTATGAAAAGACCGCAAGTAAAATCTGAAATCGCTGAGGCCCTGAAACGCTACCGAAGGGGAAGCATTCTGTTCATTGACGATTTTCTGGATTACGGAAATCCGGAAAGCGTTAAAAAAGCCCTGTTTCGCCTGAAAGAGGAAGGGCTATTGCTGCGCCTGGCTCATGGTATCTATTTTTACCCCCAAACAGACGCTGAGCTTGGTGTTCTTTATCCCTCAACAGAAGAAGTAGCCCAAGCTATAGCAAGGCGCGATCGGGCGCGCATTGTACCAACAGGTGTTCAGGCCCTGAATAAACTGGGCCTGTCCGCCCAGGTGCCAATGAAAGTGGTTTACCTTACAGATGGTGCTGCAAGAACGGTTAAGGTTGGCAGGCGGACCATCACCTTCAAAAAAACCACGCCCAAAAACCTTCTTGCCAAAGGGGAAATAAGCGGTCTTGTTATTCAGGCGCTAAAGACCATTGGTCAGAACCGCGCAGACCAGCAAACGCAGGATAAAATCAGGGCCCTACTGCAAAAAGAAAAAAATGAAAACATCCTCAATGATGCAAAGCTCACGCCCGTCTGGATTTATGACATCTTAATGAAGGCTGCGAGATGAACACGAGCTGGCTAAGCTTACCAAAACAGAGGAGGGTTGAAATCCTCAATCAGGTAACGGAACGTACCGGTTTACCGGCGGCGGCTATTGAGAAAGACTGGTGGGTTACCCTGTGCCTGAAGGCTTGCTTTGAACTCCCATACAGCGAACAATTGCTGTTCAAGGGAGGTACTTCACTGAGTAAGGCATGGGGCTTAATCCATCGGTTTTCAGAAGACATTGATTTGGCTATTGACCGAAGCTTCTTTGGGTATGAGGGAGATATCAGCAAGACACAAATCAAAAAACTCAGGCAGCGATCCTGCGGGTTTATATCAAATCAGTTTATTCAGGATTTACGCAGCAAGCTCACAAAATGGGGCGCCATTTCAGACTGTGAGCTGATTGCCCAAGCTGTAACGAACTCCGATAAAGATCCACAGACAATAGAAATTCACTATCATTCAGTTACAGAGCCTCACACCTATCTGCCCCAAAGGGTATTGATTGAGGTAAGTTCCAGATCTTTAATGGAGCCCGCGGAAGTTCGGGAGATTCATTCGGTTTTAAGTTCAACCTTTCCTAAAATGAGTTTTGCAGAAGAAAGCTTTAAGGTTATGACTGTGACGCCTCAAAAAACCTTTTTAGAAAAGATCTTTCTTCTGCACGAAGAATTTTCGCAGGTACCGGAAAAAATCCGGACTAACAGGCTTTCGAGACACCTCTATGACATTGAAAAAGTAGCAGGTACAGGCTATGGAAATGCTGCTTTACAAAATCCGGAACTATATCAGACTATAGTGGCTCACAGGAAAAAATTTAATTCCCTACGAGGTCTTGATTACAGCAACCATACACCTGATAAAATCAGAATTATACCACCCGAAACTGTCATCAGGGAATATGAGAATGATTATTCCGAAATGGCCGGATTTATGATCTATGAAGATGCGCTTACATTTCAGGAACTCATCAAAAGAATCAGGGAGCTTCAGAACCGCATTAATGCAATCAGTTAAACGGTACAATTCAACTTACTAATCATCACCCCCAAACCCCATCACACCATGGAATATCGTTTTTTAGGAAAATCAGGACTCAAAGTATCGGCGCTGTCGTTTGGCTCGTGGGTCACCTTTGGCGAGCAGGTCGATACCGGGCTGGCGTACGAGCAGATGAAAACTGCTTTTGATGCCGGCGTCAATTTCTTCGACAATGCTGAGGCGTACGAGAACGGAAAATCAGAGGAAATTATGGGAGAGGTCATCAGAAAAGCCGGCTGGAAGCGGTCTGATCTGGTGCTATCCACCAAAATATTCTGGGGAGGCGGGGGCCCGAACGATACCGGCCTCTCCTTCAAGCACATCAAAGAAGGAACCGAGGCGGCCCTGAAGCGCATGCAGACCGGTTATGTGGACCTGCTGTTTTGCCACCGCCCTGACCTGCACACGCCGGTTGAAGAAACCGTGTGGGCCATGGATCAGATGATCCGTGAGGGCAAGGCGCTGTACTGGGGCACAAGCGAGTGGAGCGCAGAGGAAATCCGCATGGCCTACGATTTTGCCCGGCGCGAGCATTTGCGTCCGCCGCTGATGGAGCAGCCGCAGTACAACATGTTCCACCGGGAGCGCGTCGAGCGTGAGTATGCGCGGCTGTACCGCGATATCGGGCTGGGCACCACAATCTGGAGTCCGCTGGCGAGCGGCCTGCTCACCGGCAAATACAACGAAGGCGTACCCGAGGGCTCGCGCCTGAAGCTTGAGAAATACAGCTGGCTCCGCAAGGCGCTGCTCGAAACCGAAGACGGACGCGCAAAGCTCGAGAAAGTGAAAAAGCTGGCCCCGCTGGCTGACGAGCTGGGCATCACCCTGCCGCAAATGGCCCTGGCCTGGTGCCTGAAAAATCCGCAGGTCAGCACGGTCATTACCGGCGCCTCAACCGTTGAGCAGGTGCGGCAGAACATGAGCGCCCTCGATGCGGTGCCCAAACTCACGGATGAAGCTATGGCGAAAATCGAGGACATCCTCAGCAACAAACCCGCCGAGGAGCAGGACTGGCGCGGGATGTAGCCTCCCCGGGCTAATGACACGCAACTTGGGCGGATTAGGCGGGATTAGGGCGGGATTAGGGCGGGTTTTTATACTTATAAAAATTACGCTCTTTCCCGGCCTTCGCGAACGAAGGTATTGATTTCGTCAAGGCTTAGGTCAGAAGAAACCCCGGCAACATCAAGCGGAGACTTTTTTTCTTCCAAGGGTTTTATGACAAAAGTCTGCCCGTCTCTGCGCCTGATTTGTGCCTGCCCGTCTTCGCGGGCATCATCCAGCAGCTGAGCAAGTTGCTGCCGGGCCTGGGAATAGGTGTAAACTTTCATTTGTGTAACTCCACGAGATTAATGCCCAGATTTTGAGCTGTTTGAATCAGTTGAAAATCCAGACTAAGAAGGGGTGAACGATGCTGCTGTGCGCAATCTAAAACGTAAGCATCATAAGCGTAAATATTATGATAAATGGCGATTTCAGTAGCTTCTGGCAGCCTTAGCGGTGTTCTTCGTATGGGTATCTGATCAAACAAGGCAAGTACCTGATGGGCCTGATTCAGTGTTATTCTCTTGCGCTTAAACATGGCTGAAAGAGCATTTCCTACTTCGGCATCCAAACTTGCGGGTGCCTGCAAATCGTGACCCTCAGTGGCATCAATGATTGCCAGCTTATGCTGTTCATTTAAAAGAACAGCTAATAGTGCAGATGTATCGATTGTAATTAACATTTAGCAATATATCAATTGTACAAGTCATTTTGAAATCCCAACATAAAAAACAAAGAATTGTACTCGGCATCAGGGCGCGCGAATGGAGCGATTTTTTCGGGAATTAAAAATTTGATGTTACGCGGTATTCTCCTACGCCCGAAAAACTTTCCTAACCTGAACCTTAGTCCAGCAAAATGCAACTCCCACCAAAAATTCACGTCTTCAAACTCCCAAAAAACAGATACCTTTCCCAAACCAACCTTAAGCGCCTCCGCCGTTTTGTTTTCTGCCAAACGCGGAGGTCTTGCTTTCGGTTTATCCTACATCTCAATCAAAACCTTTATGAAACATGTTCTTGCGCTGCTTACTGCGGCGCTGTTTATGCTAATGTTTACACAGTGTACCAAACAGCAGGGGCCCGCTTTTCCGGCTGACCTTCAGCCGCCGGTTGCACAGCAGATCCCCGTTGAGCTTACCATGCACGGGCATACCCGCATCGATCCGTTTTTCTGGATGAACGACCGCGACAACCCCGCGGTGATTGATTATTTGAATGCCGAGAATGATTACCTCAGCGCCATGATGGCCCACACCGAGGCTTTTCAGGAATCGCTGTTCAGTGAGATGCGCGCGCGGATTAAGGAGGATGACAGCTCTGTGCCGTATCTGCTTAACGGCTATTATTATTACACCCGTTACGAAGAGGGGAGTGAGTATCCCATTTACGCGCGGAAAAAAGGGTCGCTTGAAGCAGCGGAGGAAATCATCCTGGATGTAAATGTCCTTGCCGAAGGCAAGCCCTACACTTCGGTTGGCAGCGTTTCGGTCAGCGACGACGGCCGGCTGATGGCGTTTGCCGTTGACCATGTGGGCCGACGAATTTACACCATCCGCTTCAGAGATCTCGAAACCGGGGCGTTTCTGGATGATGAAATCCCAAATGTGACCGGCAACCTCAGCTGGGCCGCGGATAACGAAACGGTTTTCTACAGCCGTCAGGACCCGCAGACGCTGCGTTCCTATCAAATTTTCCGGCACCGCCTCGGCAGCAATCCGCAGCAGAATCCGCTGGTTTTTCAGGAAGATGATGATACCTACGGCGTGTATGTCATGCGCAGCAAGTCACAGGAGTTTGTGATGCTGCTTTCCTATAGCAGCGTTGCAACGGAATATCGGTTTATCCCGTCCGAAACGCCCGAAGCGGTCCCGCAGGTGTTACAGCCGCGGGAGCGTCATCACGAATATTTTGCAGAGCACTTCGGGGATCATTTCTACTTCCGCACCAATTACGAGGCACAGAATTTCCGGCTGATGCGCGCGCCTGTCACAAGCCCGGGACTGGAAAACTGGGAGGAAGTCATCGCCCACCGTCCGGAGGTGCTGCTGGAGGATTTCGATATTTTTTCAAATTATCTCGTGCTGAGCGAAGTTGAAAACGGCCTGCCCCGCATCCGCATCCGCGAGTGGGAGAGCGGTGAGGAGCATTACATGGCCTTCGATGAGCCGGCCTATCTCGCCTACACAACCACCAACCTCGAGTTCGACACGGAGCTGCTGCGCTACGGCTACACCTCCCTCACTACGCCGAATTCCGTTTACGAGTACAACATGGCAAGCCGTGAGCATACCTTGCTGAAAGAGCAGGAAGTGCTCGGAAATTTCAACCGTGCCAACTATGTAACTGAGCGGCATTTCGCTACTGCGGCTGACGGCACCCAAATACCGGTGTCGCTGGTGTACCGCAGGGGAACCCGGAAGAACGGTAAAAATCCGCTCTTGCAGTACGGCTACGGCTCCTACGGCTACAGCATGACACCAATTTTCAGCAGCGCCCGCCTGAGCCTGCTCGACCGCGGATTTGTGTTCGCCATCGCGCATGTGCGCGGCGGCGAAGAAATGGGTCGCGAATGGTACGAGCAGGGCAAGCTTGAAAACAAGATGAACAGCTTCACCGATTTTATCGCGGTTTCGGAATACTTAATTGAGGAAGGCTTCACAAATCCGAATCAGCTTTACGCGATGGGCGGCAGCGCCGGCGGACTCCTGATGGGCGCGGTGATGAACCTCCGGCCTGACCTCTACAACGGAATCGTGGCGCAGGTGCCGTTTGTGGATGTGGTCACGACCATGCTCGACGACAGCATCCCCCTCACAACCGGCGAGTACGACGAGTGGGGCAACCCCAACGACCCGCATTTTTATGAAATCATGCTGGCCTATTCCCCCTACGATCAGGTGAGCGCGCAGGCCTATCCGCATCTGCTGGTCACTTCCGGTCTG
The DNA here is from genome assembly GCF_022565315.1 of Cyclonatronum sp. NCBI lineage: Bacteria > Pseudomonadati > Balneolota > Balneolia > Balneolales > Cyclonatronaceae > Cyclonatronum > Cyclonatronum sp. The sequence continues at coordinate 59,199 of NZ_JAIUMX010000009.1, forward strand.
CACGACTCGCAGGTACAGTACTGGGAGCCGACCAAGTGGGTCGCCCGCCTGCGGGAGCTAAACACCTCTGAGAATGTCATCCTGCTGTACACCAACATGGATGCGGGACACGGCGGCGCCTCCGGACGCTTCAAGCGCCTTCGCGAAGTTGCTATGGAATACGCCTTCCTGCTCGAACTCGAAGGCATCCGCAGATAAGAAAAATAGTTGCGGTAAAACAGAAGTGAAAGGCCCGGAACCTCAGCGTTTCGGGCCTTTGCTTTTAAATGAAGACCGGATATTTTCCGGCATGAAAGAAAATCAGATTTATGTGAAAATTGCCGACTACCAGGACCCGCAGGATGCGGCGGCTCTGCTCAACATCCTCAACAGCTACAGCCTGAATTGCTATTTGTTACCTACAGCTGAGATTACGCTTAAGTTGAACAACGAGAAAAGATGATCCGGTGACAAGAGCATTCAGAGGAAACTTGAATTATTGTCACTTGAAAAGCATATTGAGCCGACTGAAGGATTTCAAGATTCATAGATATTAACCCTGTGTACTTACCAAAATGGAACTCAAAGAAGAAATCACAGACATTGTGAACAACCTGCCGGATGAAGTACTGGAAGAACTGCTGCAATACCTCCGGCAAATAGAAAAAAGTACGGCCGGGAAAGCGGAGCGCGCTGCTAATTTGAAAAAAATCATAGCGGATGACCGGGAGCTTCTTGATAAACTGTCAAAATGATTTCTTATCAGGAAGTCCTGGAAATTCATCAGCTTTTGATCCGGGAATTCGGGGGTTTGCCCGGGATTCGGGATGATAAAGGGTTAAAATCCGAAAACGCGCATATAAACTAACTTTATGACCATATCCGTAAAAATAGCCGATTATGAGGACCCGCAGGATGCGGCGGCCCTGCTCAACATCCTCAACAGCTACAGCCGCGATGAGATGGGGCAGGGGCACAACCTTGATCCTTATGTGATTGAGAACCTCATTGCAGAGCTGGAGGATTTTCCGACCGCGGTCTCCTTCCTTGCCTTTGTGGACGGTGAGCCGGCCGGGCTTGCGAACTGCTTTCTGGGCCTGTCGACCTTCAGCGCGCGCCGCCTGCTGAACATTCACGACCTTGCGGTACTGCCGGAGTTCCGGGGCACGGGCGTGGGCTCCCGGCTGCTCGAAATGGCTGAAGCCAAAGCCCTGCAGATGGACTGCTGCAAAATCACGCTGGAAGTCCGCGATGATAACCGGGCAAAAGCGCTGTATCTGCGCAACGGCTACAAACCCGGCGATCCCGAAATGCTGTTCTGGAGCAAACCTTTGGGCTGACGCTGATAGCACGCGGATTTAGCGGATCGCGCCGGATTTCCGCGGATTTTTTTCTTGCTTCGCCAGCTTCATCCCGAGCGAAGCATGTTTTTACCGGAAAACCCCGGTAATTCCGGTTCTGAATACGGAAACTACCCGGAAAGAAAAGCCCCTCTCCTGAAGACCATCTATGTGAGGCATCGTGGTAATATCAGGAGAGGGGTTGGGGTGAGGCCGGGACCGGAATGATGGCACGCGGATTCAGTTCGTCTGCGACACTTGTATTACTTGCAAAAAACAGTCGTTTTGGTATATTGGATTCAACCTAAAGCCGATTTAAATCAGAGAAAGGCTCACAAAGCATGAAAGCCGTACAAATTAATATCCCCGATTCCGTAACGCTTGATGAAACCGAGCTTACGCTGATGTTTGCTTCATTCCTGTATCAAAAAGGAGAACTGTCTCAGGGTCAGGCCGCTGAAATGGCAGGGGTTTCAAGGCGTACCTTTCTCGAAAACCTGCACCGTTTTGGTGTTTCAGTGTTTAATTATCCGCCTGAGGACTTGCTGCAAGAGCTAAATGACGGATGAACTGATTGAAACGGCATTGCTTGAAGCCGGTGAATCATTCCGGTCCTGAACCCGAAGCTG
>NZ_JAIUMX010000010.1:0-60221 GCF_022565315.1 Cyclonatronum sp.
CCGATGGTGCCGGTGCGGATCATGCGGTTCAGCAGCATGCCTTCGGAGAGCACGTGCCGCTGCCCTACAAATTCCTCCAGGGAAACCGGCCGCATGCGGGTAGCCAGCGGGGCTGCGCCCCTGTTTTCGGCTGCCGGCCGGTTAGGGCGTTTGCCGCCTGCTTCCGCTTTCTCTTCAAATAAATCCATAGTCCGCTTCCTGCGGCTTTTGTGTTAAAAACTAAGACTGATGCGAGCTCCAAAATAAAGAGTTCCTGCCACACTTATGCGGGTTTGATGACGTGCGGATGATGCAGAGCGCGGCGGTATATCGCGGATTTTCATCCGGATTATGTTTTGCGGTCGGCATGTGTGAGGCTGAGTTGCTTGGGTTCGCTCAACCCCAAAAGCACGGGCTTATCCGTAGGTTTGGGGGCTGTGCGCCTGGACGAAAGACCTTGATGTTCACGGAGTTTCCACAAAAAAAAAATCCGGCCCGGGGATGCCCCGAACTGGATTTTTTGTAAAAAAAGTGCTGCCGGAAGTTACAGCGGCAGGTTGTCGTGCTTTTTGCGGGGTACGCGGTCGGCTTTGGTCTGAATGAGATCAAAGGCACGGAGCAGTTTTTTGCGGGTTTCGTTGGGGAAAATTACGTCGTCGATGTAGCCCCGGCCGGCAGCGCGGTAGGGGTTGGCGAAGGTTTCTTCGTATTCTTCCTCGAGGCGTTTTTGGGTGGCTTCGGGGTCGGCGGCGTTCTTGATTTCGCGCCGGAAGATGATTTCGACCGCGCCTTTTGTGCCCATAACCGCGATTTCGGCTGAAGGCCAGGCCACGTTGTAGTCGGCCCGGATGTGCTTGGAGTTCATTACATCGTAGGCACCGCCGTAGGCTTTGCGGGTGATAACGGTCATTTTCGGCACGGTTGCCTCGCAAAATGCGTACAGCAGTTTCGCGCCATGCTTGATGATGCCGCCCCACTCCTGATCGGTGCCCGGCAGGAAGCCCGGCACATCTTCGAACACCACGAGCGGGATGTTGAAGGCATCGCAGAAACGCACAAAGCGCGCACCTTTAACCGAGGCATCGTTATCGAGACAGCCTGCAAGCGAGAGCGGCTGATTGCCCACTACGCCCACGCTGCGGCCGCCGAGGCGCGCAAAGCCAACCACGATGTTATCTGCATAATTTTCATGCACTTCGTAGAAGGTGTCGGCATCTACCACGCCGCGAACTACGTCTTTAATGTCGTACGGTTTGTTCGGGTTATCAGGCACAATGCTGTCGAGCTTTTCGGCAAATTTGGGGTCAGGGTCGCGGGCCGGCTGAAGCGGGGCTTTTTCCTCGCAGTTCTGCGGCAGGTAGCTCATGAGCATGCGGATGCGCGCGAGGCAGTCGGCGTCGTTATCGGTTGCAAAGTGCGCCACGCCCGATTTCGTGCTGTGTGCCGAAGCACCGCCCAGATCTTCGGAAGTAACTTCTTCATGCGTAACGGTTTTTACCACGTTAGGGCCGGTTACGAACATGAAGCTTGTGTTTTTCACCATAAAAATGAAGTCGGTAATGGCCGGGCTGTACACGGCACCTCCGGCACAGGGGCCCATTATTGCCGAAATTTGAGGCACTACGCCCGAGGCCATGCTGTTGCGCCAGAACACTTCCGCGTAGCCGCCCAGCGAGGCAACGCCTTCCTGAATACGGGCACCGCCGGAGTCGTTGAGCCCGATTACCGGCACGCCGTTTTTAACGGCAAGGTCCATAATCCGGCAGATTTTTTCGGCATGTGTTTCAGAAAGTGAACCGCCGAAAACGGTGAAATCCTGCGAGAAAACATACACGGGCCGGCCGTTTATTTTTCCGAAACCCGTAACCACCCCGTCGCCGGGAATGCTTTGCTTATCCAGGCCGAAATCGCGGCAGCGGTGCCGCACAAATGCTCCGATTTCTTCAAAACTGCCCTTATCCAGCAGCAGATCAACACGTTCGTAAGCCGTAAGTTTGCCGGATTTATGTTGTTTTTCGATGCGTTCTTTGCCGCCGCCCAGCTGCGCTTCCTTCCGAAGCTGCGTGAGCTTTTCAAATTTTTTGTTTGTTTCCATAAGTCACGTTCTGAATAATAAAGAAGGAAATAGTATTGATAAGAAAATTCCCGGGCCAGGCCGGCCCGGGGTGATAAATAAATGAACGTTTGCCGGCGCATTACACCGGCTTCCAGGCAAGGCTTAACGCCAGCAGGCTTTGTGTTGCAAAGCGCTTTTCCGGGCCTGATGCCGCAAAAAAAACAGAGCAGTTGGCTGCCTTGTAAAAGCCATATTTAAAATAGGAATATCAGATTAGAATATCAGAATATTCCGTTCGTCAGGCGTAATTTTTAAAATACTTATGCAGGCGGTCGGTGAAATCAATCGATACATCCTTGTACATATCAATCTCGTATCGGCGGAAGATATCGTTGGTGAGGTACTTGCCGGCTTCGCGCCAGTTGTCGAAGCCCGAAATGCGTTCGAGCGCATTCACATAAGCAATTCGGTCGCCTTCAAAAATTTCTTTCATGAAGCGTTTCTCATCATCCAGCAGAAATGCAAAGAGCTCCTCAAGGCGCGCATTGTCGGGGGCAGGAGCGTTTTGTCTGTCCGTTTCTTCGGTTTCATTATCGATACTCAGCCGCTGCCAAAGCGGTATGAAAGGCTCATCGCTGTCGTCTTCCTGCTCTTCTGCATCTTCTGTGAGCTGAACTTCATCATCATCATCTTCATCATCATCATCCCGCTCAAAACTGCTGAATCGGGGCAACTGATGTACCTCGTTTTCGTCCGCCTCATCTTCTGTTTCTGCTTCCGCTTCCGCCTCCTCCTCGTGTGCCGGTAACGCGCTTGTATGCCCGTCATCTTCCTGTTCGCCAGCGGCCGCAAAACGCCGGTACAGCGGTACCTCTTCGGTGTCTTCGCCGGTGGGTTCCGTGCCCTCTGGTTCCGGCATCTTATTAGCCGGCGTGCTTTTATTTTTTTGGGTAAACTCCCCGGATGCCACCTCTTCACCGGCTGATGCCCCGCCCTCGTGATCGTCTGTCGCCTCCGGGCCGGGGTGCAGGTCCTGCTCCGTTGCCGCTGTCTCCTCAGCTGTTTGGGGCGTCTGCCGGGAAGCGGAAGCTGAGGCGGCAAAGGCTGCAGCGGCAATGCTGCCGGTAGCTGCGGCCTTCTTTGAAGGCTTCGGCTCAGCTGATGAATGCTCGTTCTTGAGCCCGGAGCCCTCCGGCTGACTTGCCTCCACTGCTGCTGGCTTTGTGGGCGATGTTTTTTCGGATGCCGGATCAGGCTCGTCGTAGTTGTAAACCGGGCGTGAGAGCAGTTCTACGAGCTGTTGGGTATCGAGCGGGTCGGGCAGGTCGCGCAGGCGGCGGGCATGTTCGCCCAAGCCCTTCTCCCGGAAGAAGCGGGCGAGCAGTTCGCCCTCCACTTCGCCACCGCACAGCACAAAAAGCGGCTCGAGCAGCTGCACCCAGTTCAGCGGGCTGTAGCCGCGGCACACGCGCTCATCGAGCTGGGTGAGCAGCCGGCCGTACTGCGCAGCGCTCACCGAGCTGAGGCCGCGTTTTTTCATGTAGCGCGGTAAAAACAGCCCCAGGTGCGGATAAACCACCATCAGCCGCATGCGGCTGTTTACTTCTGCGGCACTCAGGCTGTCCTCATTTCCGAACAGGTATTCCGGGAAATGGGCACGGGGCCCGGACAGCAGATCGATGAGGTCGGCCACGGCTGACTCCACCACGCCGCGGGCAAAGCTCTTCGGCAGGCGCACCTCGCTGTTGATGGCGTCGAGAAAAAGCCCCCAGGCCTGCCGTACATCCGGAGCGGACATCGAAGCCCAGTCCGATTCGGGGGGCACGATGCTTTCCCGGAGGTTACGCTCGAGCTCCAGCCGTATGCGCGAAATCAGAAAATCGGGAAAGCCGGCTTCCGCCAAATCCGCCGGCGTATAATAAGGTTGCTCTTCGTTGAGTTTGCGGCACAGCCGCGCGGTTATCTGCTGAACAAGCTGATCCATTCGGGTTACTGCTGGCTTAGGCGTTCGGGTTGGTGGTTCAAATCAGGAAGTTGTGCTGCACAGAAACTCAGGCTTGTACATGAGCGGCCTTGTTTGCTACCTTGGGCCATGCAACTTATTACGCTTAGCAAAATATCAAAAAAATACGGGCAATCCGTGATTTTTCGCCGCATTGAGGCAGAAATCGGGCCCGGTGTTTACGGCATAGCCGGCCCCAACGGCAGCGGCAAATCCACACTCATGAAGTGCCTTTCGGGCCTCATCCGCCCTGATGCGGGCAAAATCGGGTGGCAGCTGAACGGCGCCGACCTCAAGGCACAGGAGCTGTACCGGCACCTGGCTTTCTCGGCGCCCTATATCCGCATGTACAACGAACTCAGCTGCACCGAAAACATCCGGCTGGTTTGCGAGCTTTCCGGCTGCCACGCAACGGATGCAGAAATCCGCGGGCTGCTCGGCGAAACCGGCCTGCAGGCCAAAACCGAGACCTGGTACGGACAGCTGAGCTCGGGTCAGCAGCAGCGGGTGCGGCTGGTTTCGGCCCTCATCAAAAAAACGCCCTTCCTGCTGCTCGATGAGCCCGGCACCAACCTCGACACCGCCGGCTTCAGCCTCATTCAGTCGGTTGCCGGGCAGGGCCGGGAAAGCGGGCGAACGGTCATCATCGCAAGCAACGAAAGCCGCGAGCTCGACCTGTGCGACCACATTATTTCCGTAACCGGCTGAGGACTTTCTTCCCCCCGCAAACAGAGCCCGCCCGCAAAAAGCGCCGTTGCAGCTTCCCCGCCAATTTGATACTTTCGCAAAAGTCCGCCGCCTCACCTATCTGATTCGACTCAAAAGCGGGAACAGGCTACGGACCCTTCACATTAAATAGTTACCTCATCATAAAAAAGGAAAGGAGAGGGGTATGTCGCTGGAGTCGGTTCTGCTGTTTTTTGAGGATATCCCCACGAGCTACCGCACGGGACTGCTCATCGGGGGGATTTTTATTTTTTGGGTGATGGAGGGCGTAATCCCGCTTTTCGAGTTCGATTACAAAAAGGTGAAGCACGCGGGGCTGAACCTCACCTTCACGGTTTTTACGGCCATTATCGGCTTCGGCCTGGCGGGCGTGCTGTTCGCTGCATCGGTTTGGGCAACCTCCAATGAATTCGGCCTGCTGTTTCTGTTCGACCTCCCGCTGTGGCTGCACGTGCTGCTCGGGCTTATGATTCTGGATTTCATCGGGGCATACTTCATTCACTGGCTGCAGCACAAGGTCCGCTGGATGTGGAAATTCCACGTAATTCATCACAGTGATACCACGGTTGATGTAACCACAGGCCTGCGACATCATCCCGGCGAGACCGTTTTCCGGATTTTGTTCACCATCCTCGCGGTGCTGATCGCGGGCGCCTCCATCGGCATTGTGATGCTGTATCAGAGCCTGTCGGTGCTGTTTGCGCACATCACCCATGCGAACATCAGCATGCCGCGCCGCCTCGATTACTGGCTGAGCTGGGTGTTCATTACCCCGAACATGCACAAGGTGCATCATCACTTCGAGCAGCCCCTCACCGACACCAACTACGGCAACATCTTCGCCATTTGGGACCGCATCTTCGGCACCTATGTAAAAGTTGAGGACATCAGTACCCTGCGCTACGGCATCGACACCCACACCGAGCCGCACGAGACTGAGCGCCTTTCGAACCTGCTGCAGATTCCGTTTCAGCCCTACCGTCCGCCCCGGGGCAAAGCGAACAGCGAGCACGGAGACAAAGAAAATGAGCAGACTGGAGCGTAAGCCCTGCAACTTATTACAAGCATGCTTTCTGATGTTAGCAGATAGCCAGCCCGATCCACATTTTTTAACAATGATTGTTTAACAATCTGAGCATCTTCATTGTTTGGCCAAATATCAGAAATGCTAAAAGTTTGTATCGTTTTTAGTATTTGATTTTATTGAACTTGAAGAAGGTATTCTATGAACAGACTAACAGTTGGTGCTGTTGCGGCAGTTGTAGTGGCGGTAGTTGCATTCACATTAATTTTCCCGCGTTTTTCAGGCGGTGGCGAGAAGGCCTCAGGCGTAATTAATGCACAGACTGCGCCTGAGCAAAACGACCGGCGGCTGGCAGTGAGGGCAATGGTGATGGAGCCCCAGACTTTTGAAAACCGCATCAGCTCAACCGGTACCGTTGTGGCCGATGAGAGTGTTTCGCTGCAGTCGGAGGTAGCGGGCCGTGTAACCGGTATTTTTTTCACGGAAGGGGAGCTGGTTGAAGCAGGCCGGCTGCTGGTGAAAATCAACGATGCAGACCTTCAGGCCGAGCTTCGCCGTGCCGAGTACCGGCGCAACCTTGCCGAAATCAGAGAGCGGCGCATGGCTTCTCTTATTGAGCGTAACGCTACTGCGCAGCAGGAATACGATGTAGCCCTCAACGAGCTGAATGTGGTGAAGGCCGATATCGACCTCATCAATGCGCGCATCGCCCAAACGGAAATTCGCGCCCCCTTCGACGGCATCATCGGGCTTCGGGCCATCAGCCCCGGCAGCTACATCACCCCGGCAACCTACATCACCGAGATCCAAAAAGTGAACCGGGTAAAAGTGGATTTTTCGGTGCCGGAGCGCTTCTCCGGCATGATTACACAAGGGCAGTCGTTCCGGTTTAACCGGCAGGGATCGGAAAACACTTACAACGGCGAGGTGTACGCCATTCAGCCGCGCATCGAACCTAACACACGCACCTTGAGGCTGCGCGGTATCGCCAATAACGACGACAATGTGCTGCTGCCCGGTGCATTTGTAGAGGTAAACCTCGCACTTCGCGCCATTGATGCAGCCCTGATGGCGCCCTCTGAAGCCATCATCCCGGAAATGGGGGGGCAGAGCGTATATCTGTACCGCAACGGCAAAGCAGAACGGCGCAGTGTCGAAATCGGAATCCGCACTGATCAGCGGGTTCACATCACCGATGGCGTTGTTTCGGGCGACACCCTGCTTACAACGGGTATGCTTCAGTTAAGACCCGGAATGGATGTCCGCATTGCAGAAATCCGCAGTTCAGCACAGTAATAACCCCAAAGGTAACAGCATCTTATGAGTAGTTTATCATCACTGAGTATCCGGAGGCCCGTTCTGGCCTCCGTTATGGCCATTACCATTATCCTGTTCGGGGTTATCGGGTACAATTATCTCGGCGTGAGGGAATATCCGGCCGTTGATCCGCCCGTTGTAACGGTTACGACCAACTACACCGGTGCCAATGCCGATATTGTTGAGTCGCAGATTACTGAGCCGCTCGAGGAATCCATCAACGGAATTGCGGGTATCCGCACCATGACTTCCGTTTCGCGGGAGGGCCGCAGCACCATCACCGTGGAGTTCGAGCTGGGCATCGACATGGAAGCGGCCGCCAACGATGTGCGCGACCGCGTGTCGAGGTCCGTCCGGCGCCTGCCGCCCGACGTGGATAACCCTATCGTATCAAAGGCGGATGCGGACAGCAGCCCCATCGTTTTCCTGAACGTGCGCAGTGATTTACGGGATATGATGGAGCTCACAGAGTTCGCCATCACCGAGTTTAAAGAGCGTTTCGAAACCATTCCGGGGGTGAGTGAGGTCAACATTTGGGGGCAGAAACGCTACTCCATGCGCCTTTGGATGGAGCCTTCGCGCCTGGCCGCCTACGGACTTTCGCCCATCGATATCCGCAATGCGCTGGCTTCACAGAATGTAGAGCTGCCTTCCGGGCGCATCGAAGGGGCAAGCACCGAGCTTACGGTGCGGACGATGAGCCGGCTGAGCACGCCCGAAGAGTTCAACAACATGATTATCCGGCAGAACGGCGATGATATTGTCCGCTTCCGGGATGTGGGCCTTGCGATGCTGGGTCCCCAAAATGAACGCACCATCCTGAAACGCGACGGCATCCCGATGGTCGGGGTCGTGCTCGTGCCGCAGCCCGGCGCCAACAACATCGCCATAGCCGACGAATTTTATAACCGGCTGGAGGTGATTCAGCGCGACCTGCCCGAAGATGTGAGTGTTGCAATCGGCTTCGACGTAACGGAATATATCCGCGCTTCGATTTCGGAGGTGCGGCAGACCATCTTCATTGCCTTCGGCCTGGTGATGCTCATCATCTTTATGTTTCTGCGCGACTGGCGCACGACCCTCATCCCCATCATTGTAATTCCCATTGCACTGATCGGGGCCTTTTTTGTGATGTTCATCATGGGCTTTTCCATCAACGTGCTCACCATGCTCGGGCTGGTGCTGGCCATCGGTCTGGTGGTGGATGATGCAATCGTGGTGATGGAAAACATCTACGCCAAAATCGAAATGGGCATGAATCCCATTGAGGCGGGACTCAAAGGCTCCAAAGAAATCTTTTTCGCGGTTGTTTCCACCACAACGGCGCTCGTTGCCGTATTTCTGCCGGTCATCTTTCTGGAGGGCCTCACGGGCCGCCTGTTCCGGGAGTTTGGCCTGGTGCTGGCCGGGGCGGTCATCATTTCGTCGTTTGTGGCGCTGTCGCTCTCGCCCATGCTGTGTTCCAAAATCCTCAAAAAACGCGAGCGGGAATCCTGGATTCACCGCGCGACCGAGCCGTTTTATGTGGCCCTCAACAACGGCTACCGCAAATCGCTGGGCGCATTTCTGAAGGTAAGATGGGCGGCTTTTGTCATCATTCTGGCTACTGCGGGCATGATCGGCTACTTCGGTCTGAACCTGCAGCAGGAGCTTTCACCGCTCGAAGACCGCAGCCGGATGCGCATTTTTGCGACGGGTCCGGAGGGCGTCACCTTTCAGTACATGGATGATTACGTGGATGAAGTGGTCGCGGCATTGCAGGATGATGTCCCCGAGCTCGATGCCATCATCTCGGTGACCTCTCCCGGTTTTGGCGCAACAAGCTCGGTGAACTCGGCTTTTATTACTGTCACCCTTAAAGACCCATCCGAGCGCTCCCGCTCACAGTTTGAGGTTGCCGATTACGTAACCGATTTGCTGCGGAATCACTCCGCTGCCCGCGGTTTTGTAACGCAGGAGCAGTCGATCCGGGCGCAGCGCGGCGGTCTGCCGGTGCAGTACGTAATTCAGGCGCCCAACTTCGAAAAGCTGCGCGAGTACCTGCCGCGCTTCATGGATGCGGCCACCGACGACCCGACCTTTTCTGTTGTTGATGTCGATCTCAAGTTCAACAAGCCGGAGCTGAGCATCGATATCAACAGGGAGCGGGCACGCACGCTGGGCGTTTCCATCCGGGATGTGGCCGAGACCCTGCAGCTTGCTTTCAGCGGTCAGCGCTTCGACTATTTTATAATGGACGGTAAGCAGTACGAAGTTATCGGGCAGATGGGCCGGGCTTTCCGCAACGATCCGCGGGATCTCGCATCCATTTACGTGCGTTCTGATAGCGGTCAGCTCATTCAGCTTGATAACCTCATCACCATCAGCGAAGACAACAATCCGCCGCAGCTGTTCCGCTTCAACCGCTTTGTTTCGGCAACGGTCTCGGCCGGTCTGGCAGGTGGTTATTCGCTCGGCGACGGCATCAACGCCATGGACCGTATCGCCGCCAATGTGCTGGATGATTCTTTTTCAACCTCCCTCACCGGAACCTCCCGCGATTTTCAGGAAAGCTCCGACAGCCTGCTGTATGCCTTCATGCTGGCGGTACTGCTCATTTATCTGATTCTTGCAGCGCAGTTTGAGAGCTTCCGGGATCCGTTCACTATTTTATTTACTGTGCCGCTTGCCATCGGCGGAGCGCTGATGTCGCTCTACTTCTTCGGGCAAACCATCAACATCTTCTCCCAAATCGGGATGATTATGCTGATTGGTCTGGTCACGAAGAACGCCATTCTGATTGTGGAATTCGCCAATCAGCGGAAGGAAGCCGGCCTGTCGGTAATGGAGGCCATTCAGGATGCGGCCGCTGCCCGTTTCCGTCCGATTCTGATGACGAGCCTTTCTACCGTGCTGGGGGTGCTGCCGATTGCGCTTGCCCTTGGCGCTGGCAGTGAAAGCCGGGTTTCGATGGGTATTGCCATCATCGGCGGACTCCTCTTTGCGAGCCTGCTCACCTTGTTTGTAATCCCGGCGGTGTATTCCTACTTCTCCAAAGAAGGGGGGAACCGCCGTATTAACGTAGATGATTACGATCTTGAAATTAAACCCAAAACACAACCTGAAATGGCCTGAGACACATTATTGAGTGGGATAAAATCCATACGTGATAAAAAAAGCCTGCCTGATGTTGAATCGGGCAGGCTTTTATGTAACCGGAAAGGCGGATTCAGAACGCATTATTCGGGTTTCTGTTTTGAAAAAAGGTTTTTCATTGAACCGAGTCGGTAAAGCGTATGATCTGAAAGCTGATTCATGATATTTTTGCGTTTACGCTCATCAAGCTGATCAAGCATATCGGCAAGCTCGGAAACGTGAATATCTTCTGAAACATCAATAATGGTTTCAACTGACAATCCGTTGATTAAGTCAGCTTTCTTTGAACCTTCGAGAACAAGGAGCAGTGAGATCACCTCATCAGGGTCAGCTGCGTTGGCATACTGAATAATTTTTGCTGTATCGAGGTTATAACAGGCGTTGCGAAGCTCGTAGAGGTTGCTGAAATCATACATTTCAGCAGCTCCGCTTGTTTTGAACGGATAAGTATTCATTGTACATCAAAATTTGGATGTTTTTTTAAAAACATGCCGCATTCGATGTAAGTATCTATTGACTGTAGTCTAATAAAGATGCATCAAATGCAGCAGGTCCTGAACAAATCTTGTTTTGGATAAAACTGTTGTGCGCTGGTGCGCCTGTGTGTTTCGTCCATTATTTTATTATTCGTTAAGGTTTTAGTGTTTAAATAATGTAGTCCCATTTTTTAGTTATGTCAAGATGGGTATAACTAAAATAATTTAGGGATAACATTAGTACAGGCAGCGTAACGGGCAATGCCGGAAGCTTTGCTTAACGGGTACAAACGCAGCCCGGGGCAGCATATTACATTTTCTGAGCGACAGCTGTGCTCATTGATGTGTCTCACAGCATTCATGAGAATTACCTGCGGAGCATTGTCTGAGTTAGGGTGATAAAAAAAGTCTGCACCACCTGAAAAGGGGAGCAGACTTTTTGAATTACGGGTTGTCTCAGGCTGCTGATATGCCTGATTGGTATATGAAGGGTGCGAATCAGGCTTCTTTCGGGCTTGTTTCTTCCTCATCAGAGGTTTCCTGATCGCTTTGTTCGCTTTCAGGATTTTTCCATTCAAACATAAGGTTATCGCGGGATGCGTTCATCTTAATGCGGATGGTTGCTCCTTCCTGTTTTTCAGCGGCAAGCAGCTCTTCGGCAAGGGGATCTTCCACATATTTTTGGATAGCCCGCTTGAGAGGGCGTGCGCCGTATTTAGGATCAAAGCCTTTGTCGCTGAGGAAATCTTTTGCTCCCTTAGTTATCTCGACGTTGAAATTCAGATCACGAATCCGCTTAAACAGAAGGTCAGCCATGTTGTCGATGATTTTGAAGATATCCTCTTTCTCAAGCGGTTTAAAGACAATTACATCATCCACACGGTTCAGGAATTCGGGGTTAAAAACCTTGCGGAGTGCTTCCTGAATTACAGATTTCATCTTCGCATAGTCAAAAGCAGACTCGGTAGGGCTGAAGCCGATTCCGCGCCCAAGGTTCTTGATATCGCGGGCACCGATATTGGACGTCATGATTATAATCGTATTCCGGAAATCGATTTTTCTGCCGAGGGAATCGGTTAAGATACCGTCATCAAGAACTTGCAGAAGCAGGTTGAAGACATCGGGGTGGGCTTTTTCGATTTCATCGAGCAGAACAACGGAGTACGGTTTGCGGCGTACTTTTTCAGTCAGAATGCCGCCTTCTTCGTAGCCAACATAACCCGGAGGTGCACCAACAAGCCGCGACACGGAGAATTTTTCCATGTATTCGCTCATATCTATACGGATGAGAGCATCATCAACATCGAATAAATAGCGGGAAAGACTCTTGGCGAGTTCAGTTTTACCCACGCCGGTAGGCCCGAGGAAAATGAATGAGCCGATAGGTCGTGTGGGGTCTTTAAGCCCTGCGCGTGTACGCTGAATGGCTTTGGAAAGCTTAACAATGGCTTCATCCTGCCCGATAACTTTCCTTGTGAGTTCATCGCGCATCTTGAGCAATTTTACGCCTTCGCTTTGCGCGATCTTACTTACCGGAATGCCGGTCATCATACCTACAACTTTAGCTACGTCGTCTTCATTTACGTCGAATACTATTTTTTCGGACTCTATTTCCCAGTCTTTTTGTGCGTTTTCCAATTCTTCTATCAGCTTTTTCTCGGTATCCCGCAGGCGGGCGGCATCTTCAAAGCGCTGGCTTTTAACCATTTTATTTTTTTCCTCGGTAGCTTTTTCAATTTGCTCTTCGAGGTCAATAATGTGCTGCGGAACGGTGATGTTAGCCAGGTGTACCCGTGCGCCGGCTTCATCGAGGGCATCGATTGCCTTATCGGGCAGGAAACGGTCGGTAACGTACCGGTCTGTAAGCTTCACACAAGAGTTGATGGCATCATCAGTATATCTTACAGAATGGTGCTTTTCATACTTGTTTTTGATTTGATTCAGGATGACAATCGTTTCCTCAGGAGTGGTCGGATCTACCATGATTTTTTGAAAACGACGCTCGAGTGCGCCATCTTTCTCAATAAACTGACGGTATTCGTTCAGTGTGGTAGCTCCAATGGCCTGCACATCACCGCGTGCAAGAGCTGGTTTCAGCATATTGGAGGCATCGAGAGAGCCTGAAGCTCCGCCGGCGCCAACGATAGTGTGGAGCTCATCAATAAACAAGATAACGTTGTTTACTTTTTCCAGCTCATTCATCACCGCTTTCATACGTTCTTCAAACTGACCGCGGTACTTTGTGCCGGCAACAAGTGCCGCAAGATCAAGCGCGACAACGCGTTTGTCGTAGAGTACTCTTGAAACCTTGCGTTCTATGATGCGGATAGCCAGACCTTCAGCGATAGCAGTTTTGCCAACACCGGGTTCGCCGATCAGTACGGGGTTATTTTTCTTGCGGCGGCTCAGCACCTGTGCCACACGCTCAATTTCTTTTTCCCGGCCAACTATGGGGTCGAGTTTGGATTCTTCGGCTAACTTTGTGAGATCACGGCCGAAATTGTCTAATACGGGAGTTTTGGTTTTTTCCATTTTCTTACTGTCGCCGCTTCCGGATGAAGGTTTATAACTTTTTGATGGAGGAATGTCAGAGGCTGTCATCGACGGGCCGGTACCTGTACCAGAGCTGCCGTCGTTGCGTGGTTTGCCTGAAATAATGAGGTCCAGTTCTTCCCGTACGCCGTCGTAGCCTACATTAAACTGATGCAAAATCTGTGCTGCAATATTCTCATCGTCGCGAAGCAGGGACAGCAGCAGATGCTCGGTTCCTATTGTGTCGCTTTTGTAGAGTTTTGCTTCGAGATAGGTAATCCGAAGTACTTTTTCAGCTTGTTTGGTGAGCGGAATATTCCCGACGGTGATGGCACCACCAGTACCCCGAACGGTATCTTCGATGGTTTTTTTTAACTTAGAAAGATCACAGTTGAGGTTTTTGAGAATGCGAACGGCAACGCCTTCATCAAGGCGAATTACGCCTAAAATAAGGTGCTCAGTGCCTATGTAATCATGGCCAAGCCGAAGTGCTTCTTCGCGGCTGAACTGAATTACATCTCGCACTCTGTTGGAAAAGTTTCCCTCCATAATCGGATTCGGAATATTTAAAAGTTGGTGGCTGTTTTTATTATGGAACCATAACGGTATGGCAGGCGCATTAGTTCGTAAGCTTTTAATGTATGGCAGGGCTGAGGCAAAATCAAGTTTATCAGCAGAAGGCATATCAGGCGCCGTTTTTTCCTGCTCTCAATACTTTGTGTTTTCTCGCGGCTTCTGGTTTACCTAACAAAAAGACCCCGGGCGCTGGTGTAATACCTGCCCGGGGTCCTTTATAAATACTGTTGTTCTGAACGAGTTAGTACAGGGGGGTGCCGGTCATTTCTTGCGGCTGATCGATACCGATTAATTTCAGAAGGGTCGGAGCAACATCAGCGAGGATGCCGCCTTCACGAAGCTGAACTTCTTTACGGGCAGTATCGGCTAAGATACACGGAACCGGCTGTGTTGTATGGGCCGTATGAGGGCTGCCGTCTTCCTCGTACATACAGTCGGCATTACCGTGATCAGCTATAATCAGGCAGGCGTAGCCGTTTTCGTGTGCTGTATTTACAACACGCTCCAGCTGCTTATCTACAGCTTCAACGGCTGCAACGGCAGCTTCAAAAACACCAGTGTGCCCCACCATATCAGGGTTTGCGAAGTTAAGTACTACAAGATCAAATTTACCGGTTTTTAAAGCAGCGGTGAGCTTGTCACCAACTTCCGGTGCACTCATTTCAGGCTGAAGATCATAGGTTGCAACTTTTGGACTTGCAACAAGAATGCGTTCTTCGCCTTCATTTGGTTCTTCGAGTCCGCCGTTGAAAAAGTAAGTAACGTGCGGATATTTTTCAGTTTCAGCAATGCGAAGCTGTTTCAGGCCGTTATTCGAAACGACTTCACCCAGCGTATTGGAAAGTACCTGCGGGGGATAGGCTACTTTCACATTCCTGAAAGTTACGTCGTATTGCGTGAAGCTTACGTAGTGAAGATCGGGGAATGCTTTTCGATTGAAAGCATCAAAATCTTCAAACGTGAGGGCGCGTGTGATTTCCCGGGCGCGGTCGCCGCGAATGTTGTAAAACAACAGCGGGTCGCCGGGCTTTAGCCGGCTTTGAGGGCTTTTATCGAGCAGCACTGGGTTTATGAACTCATCCGTAATGCCTTCAGCGTAGCTTTTGCTGAATGCATCTTCAGCTGAATCGAAGGGAATACCCTCACCCTCAACCAGCAATTTGTAACAGCGCTCAACACGCTCCCATCTGTTATCGCGATCCATTGCATAATAACGGCCTATGATGCTCGCGAGGGTTCCGACGCCAATTTCCTTTGCTTTTTTCGTGAAAGCCCGGGCGTATTCAAGGCCTGAGTGCGGAGGTGTATCACGCCCGTCGGTGAAGGCATGGACGTAAACTTCAGGGATTTCATGCTTTTTGCAAAGTTCAAGTACGGCAAAAAGATGATTGTTGTGGCTGTGAACTCCGCCGTCAGAAAAAAGACCCATCACGTGGAGGTATCCTTTTTCTTTTGCTTTTTCTACAGCCTTAAGCAGAGTTTCATTCTCAAAAAAATCACCATCCCGTATGGCTTTATTAATTCGGGAAAGTTCCTGCCATACAATGCGGCCTGCTCCAATATTTAAATGACCTACTTCAGAATTTCCAAACTGACCGTCAGGAAGTCCGACAGCTTCCCCGGAAGCCGTTAAGGTTGTTTTGGGGAAGTTTTGGCTAAGATAATCGAAAAAGGGGGTCTTGGCCTGATCAACGGCACTGACAGCAGGGTTTGCAGCCACCCCATAGCCATCAAGGATGACAAGAAGGGCACGGGACATTATAAATGTAAGTTTATTTGGAAAGTGCGTTTACGTAGCGAACAAGATTCGATTTCTTGTTTGCGGCATTGTTGCGGTGCACAATACCTTTAACGGCCATGCGGTCGAGGTAGGCAACTGCCTGCTTGAGAGCAACTTCAGCTTCCGCAGGATCTTCAGTAAGAAATACTTTTTTGTAGAGGGTACGCATTTTGGAGCGGAGCGCACGGTTGTGAATTCGTTTTTTCTTATCCTGACGGACGCGCTTGATAGAAGACTTATGCTGTGGCATGTGTATGTATTGAAGAGTTTAATTCAGTAGAAGTAAAGACGGCGAAACATCAGGGTACTTACAAAGCAGACGTGCGTTCAATGCACAGAATAAAAAGAAGCAGTAAGGTCTCTGAATGAATCAGTCAGGTAAAATAAAGTTTTTTAGGTTGTATATCAATATATTTGAGCGATGCACTGAAATGCAGTAAATCAGTTACCTGCTTGTGCAAAAAGGGCATCCAGCAGCATGTGCCACCATTATAAACTGTGTAGTTGATACTGAAACTACAGGCTAATCAATGAAAATAACAGCATTTTATGATAGTAACTATTGACGGGCCCGCCGGCTCGGGTAAGAGCTCGACAGCAAAAAAAGTAGCGGAACGAATAGGTTGGAATTATCTCGATTCAGGGGCCTTGTACCGTACATGGACCCTTTTGTATGTGATGGGCGGCATGGATAAGGATTATTTTCTGGATGTGGCAGGGGTACATAAGGTAACGCTAAGCGTAAATGAAAAAGGAACCGGAACAGAGCCTCTGCTTAACGGTGAAAAGGTTGGAGATGAAATACGTCAGCCAATTATATCCTCAAATGTCAGCGCGGTAGCTGCAATGGGGCCTGTTAGGGATAAGGTTAATGAAGAAATGCGCCGTATTGTGCAGGAGCATCATTTTATTGCCGATGGCAGGGATCTTGGCTCGGTTGTATTTCCTGATGCAGCGTTAAAGTTTTATATGGTTGCCGATCTGGGTGAGCGCGCAAAACGTCGTTACGAGGAACTCAAAAGCAAGGGGATGGAAGTTTCCCTGGAAGAAATAAGCCGCAACCTCGCAGACCGGGATGCGCAGGACTCAGGCCGGGATATTGCTCCGCTCACCCGACCCGAGGGCTCTGTGGAGATAGATACAACTGCTATGGATTTTGATGAACAAGTTTCTTTTATAAGCGGCCTTATCAATGAAAAGCTAACTGGCTAAGTCAGGCAGAAGCCCGTATGCAGAAGCCCGTATATTGATATACTGCTATATACGGTTGACTAAATGTAGGGTGCGATAACGCCCAAAATGACAAAGCATAACAAAGCCAAAAAGCCTTTAGGAATCAACCTTAAATCTTTTCCGGAAAAACAGTATATTTAAGGCCATCCCAAAACCGAATATCGATTCATGATGTAAGGTGCTTTCGGGAGATATCATCATAAAAAACAATAAACCCTAATCCCGGGTCAGTATCGGCGAAAGCTGATCAAAGCGACCTGCGGTTTTCAAATTATAGGAATAACCATACATGTCGGATGAGTTAACCAACAAAACTCAGGAAGAAACTGAAAATACAACCGAAAATCAGGCCGGGGAGCAGTCTTCTGAGAATACAGCTGCACCTGAGACCGTAGTTGCTGAAGAAACAGCAGTACAGTCTGAACCTGCCGGTGAAGAGCCTGTTGTGAAAGCAGCCCGCGAAATTAAAACCTTCAAAGGGGAGCGCAGTACTAAAGTTTACACTCTTGACGAGCTTGAAGAGGCATCAGAAGATTATTCTGATGAAGATTACAACAAGATGGTGAGTATGTACGAAGGTACGCTTACTTCCATCACAGAAAAAGAAATCGTATCCGGACGGATCGTATCTATCGATGATAAGTATGTAATCGTAGATATTGGTTTTAAATCCGAAGGTATTGTTCCGGTAAACGAATTTAAGAATATTGAAGATGTTAAGCCCGGCGACGAGATCGAAGTATTCCTCGATCGGGTGGAAGACCGCGAAGGTCAGCTTGTGCTTTCCCGCCGTAAGGCAAATACCCTGCGTGTATGGCAAAAAATTGAGCAGGTACACGGCAGTCAGGAAGTTGTTGAAGGCCACATCAAGCGCCGCATTAAAGGCGGTATGGTAGTAGATGTGTTTGGAATTGACGCTTTCCTCCCCGGCTCCCAGATTGATGTGCGCCCGGTACGTGATTTCGACGCGTACGTAGGCCGCAATATGGAATTCCTCGTAGTTAAGCTTAACATGAGCAGCGAAAACGTTGTTGTATCTCACCGCGCTCTTGTAGAAACTGATCTCGAAGATCAGCGTCAGGAAATACTTTCCAGCATGCAGGCTGGTCAGATCCTTGAAGGTATCGTTAAAAATATCACCGATTTCGGTGTATTTATCGACCTTGGCGGCGTAGATGGTCTGCTTCACATCACTGATCTCAGCTGGGGCCGCGTAGAGCATCCTTCTGAAATCTGTAAGCTGGATCAGCGCCTGAATGTAGTTGTTCTTGAGTTTGACGAAGAACGCAAGCGTATTTCTCTTGGTCTCAAGCAGCTTCAGCCGCACCCATGGGAAGAGATCAACAAAAAATATCCCGAAGGTACAAAAGTACAGGGTAAAGTTGTTTCTATCGCTGATTACGGTGCCTTTATCGAGCTCGAAAAAGGTGTTGAAGGTCTGGTTCACATTTCGGAAATGTCATGGACACAGCACATTAAGCATCCGTCTCAACTGGTCGAGAAAAATCAGGTTATTGAGTGCGTGATTCTCAACATTAATGTTGACGAGCGCAAAGTTTCTCTCGGCGTTAAGCAGCTTGAAAACGATCCGTGGAAAGAGATTACCCAGCGTTACCCGATCAGCTCACGTCACAAGGGCGTTGTTCGCAACCTCACTAACTTTGGTGTGTTTGTTGAGCTTGAGCCGGGCATCGATGGTCTCGTTCACATTTCAGACCTGAGCTGGACCGATAAGGTGAATCACCCAAGCGAAGTTGTAAGCAAAGGTGAAGAAATTGAGGTAAGTATTCTCGCCGTTGATTTCGACAACCGCCGTATCTCTCTCGGTCATAAGCAAATCATGGAAAACCCATGGGTTAACTTTGCCAGCGAGTATCAGCTTGGTTCGGAAGTTGATGGTGTTGTAACACGCCTTACCGACAAAGGTGCTTTTGTGCGGCTGCCCAACAGACTTGAGGGTTTCCTGCCACAACGTGAAGTTGACGAGCCACAGGAAATGCGCAACAACTTCAAGCCTGATACCGAAGTGAAGCTGGCTATTGTTGAGTTTGACGAGCAAAGCCGCAACATCACACTTAGCGAAAAAGAGTCAACCCGCCGTGATGCGGAGAAAGAACTCAAGAAAATGCAGAAGAAAAAAGAAGCCGGCGAACAGCCAACCGGTGCACTCACCCTGGGTGAGATGTCGGGTCTGGCTGATCTGAAAAGGCAGCTTGATGACAAAGGCGATCAGAACTAATTCTGAATCATCCTGTTAACAGCATTCTTTTGCTGATTTGTTGAAAAAAAGAGGAACCCGTAAGGCGTTCCTCTTTTTTTGCAAAGCACACATTTCAGAAATATCTTCTTGTCAGACATTACAGACTACAGCTCTGACTTAGAAACAAGTTAAAATGTTTATTTGCAGTCTTTGATCCAGAGCCGGTACCCAAGCCGGTAAATGTATCATTTCCGGTTTTATATTGGTCATGATTTGATTATACACCCCTATTTATAAAATATGCTCTGAAAATTCGGGGCAAAATGCAGCAAACGAAACTTTATGACATCAATACAACATGCAGGGAGCGTTCAGGAAACCTATCGGTTAATGAAAGAACGCCTGCGTGATATGGTTCCCGAAGCGGAGCTGTACGCTAAAGCAGAAATAGCCTTTGAAATAAACCGTATCAAGAAAGAGAAAAATGCGGTAATTCTGGGTCACAATTATATGGAAGCCGCACTCTACCACAGTATCCCCGACTATGTGGGGGATTCCCTGGGGCTGAGCCGGATTGCTGCCGAATCGCAGGCAGATCGTATCGTTTTCTGTGGTGTCCGTTTTATGGCGGAAACAGCGAAGATTCTGAATCCGAACCGCATGGTATTGCTGCCTGCCAGGGTTGCAGGCTGTTCTCTCGCATCGAGCATCACAGCGGATGATGTGCGCCGTCTGAAGGCCAAATACCCCGGCGTACCGGTTGTTACCTACATCAATACTTATGCAGATGTGAAGGCCGAAACCGATATTTGCTGCACCTCAGCGAACGCTGTTCATATAGTGAATCAGCTTAATTCAGATGTCGTAATCTGCCTTCCTGATGAGTTTCTGGCAAAGAATGTTGCCCGAGAAACGGGTAAGAAGGTAATCATGCCTTCGGATGCGTTTTCCGGAAATGCCGGAAAAGACAGTATGATTGTTTGGGATGGCAAATGTGAAGTGCATGAGCAATTTACAGTTGCTGATATCGAGTCAGTGCGGCGGCAGTTTCCGGATACCGTTGTAATGGCACACCCGGAGTGCCCGCCGGAAGTCGTTGAAGCTTCGGATTACAGTGGGTCTACAACTGCGATGGTCGATTTCGTTTCAGCATCGAAAGCAAAAAGGTTTCTGTTGCTAACGGAATGCAGCATGAGTGATAACATACAGGCAGAGAATCCTGATAAAGAAATGCTGGGTTTATGCAGTGTACGCTGTCCGCATATGAATGAAATCACTCTTGAAGATACGCTGATCTGCCTTCGGGAAGATAAGTATCAGATTGAGCTTGATGAAGAAATACGAATTAAGGCGAAACGGTCGCTGGATCGTATGCTTGAAATGAGCTAATCATACAGGCATAATTAAACCGTTGTTATACAAAAAAGGCCATCAGTGATGGCCTTTTTTGTATAAACAAAATTGAAGATAGCGCTGGTATTAAAACAGATTAGCTGTCTGTGTGAGCTTCTTTATCTTCAAAAAGCATTATTTGTCTTTGAAGAAAAAGATTTTGCTGTTCACAGCATCCTTTCCGCTTTTAACCTTTTGTCCGTTTTCACGGTTAAAGGTGTACACAACATTCCTCATGGAATTTAGCTCTTTATCATTGCCGTACGTTACCTCAATAGCATCACCGCCTGGCTGAAGACTTTCAAGTGCCTCAATTAGTGGTCTGAATTTAGAGGAGCTTTTCTTACTGGTACGAATGTTAGAACGCGGAATAACTTTGATTTTCATAGTGTATTATTAATTTAAGTCCAAGGAAACATCTCTAAAATAAATGAATTCAAAAAAAAATCCAATATTTAATTATAAAGAATACCTTAGGGAACCTGTATTTTGTTTAACAGTTTATCGATCACATCTTCTGTAGTTAAGTCTTCAGCTTCTGCTTCATAACTTAAAATTATTCTGTGTCGCATTACATCCAAAACAACCGAACGGACATCATCCGGGGTAACATAGCCTCTGTGTTCTAAAAATGCATGCGCTTTAGAAGCCTGGTTCAGGTTTATTGATGCGCGTGGTGAAGCCCCGAAATTAATCATGTGTTCAAGTTCACGCACACCGTACTTCACCGGCTTGCGTGTAGCAAAAATAAGATTGATGATATATTGCTCTACTTTTTCATCAATATAAATGTCGTTTACTGTTTGGCGGGCTTCCAGAATTTTTTCGGCACTAATTACTTTTTGGAGTTCAGAAGGTTTCTGAATACCAGACATGCGGCGCATAATCTGCATTTCCTCCTGTTCAGAAGGGTAGCCTACTTTGAGCTTCATCATAAAACGGTCAATTTGGGCTTCAGGAAGCGGGTAGGTACCCTCTTGTTCCACAGGGTTTTGCGTAGCGAGAACCAGGAAGGGTTCTTCAAGCTTAAACGTTTCTTCACCAATGGTAACCTGGCGTTCCTGCATACACTCAAGCAGTGCGCTTTGTACCTTGGCAGGTGAGCGGTTGATTTCATCAGCAAGAATAATGTTGGCAAAAACGGGACCTTTCTTTACGGTGAAGTCACCGAGCTTCTGATTATAGATGAGGGTCCCGACAAGATCAGCCGGCAGCAGATCCGGCGTAAACTGAATGCGCTGAAAGCGGGTGTCGATTACTTTTGCAAGCGAAGACACCGTTAATGTTTTGGCCAGCCCCGGCACACCTTCGAGTAAAACATGCCCGTTACACAACAGCCCGATCAGTAAACGATCTATCATATACTGCTGCCCGACAACAACTTTTGCCATTTCATTTCGGATAGCTTCAATAAAAGCACTGCTTTGAGCGATCCGCTTATTTAACTCCTGAATTTGTGCTGTTTTTTCGGACATAGTTTTCTTTAGAATCGAATTAGGGGTGATTATTGAGAAGCTTTTTTTTATTTTTGGAGACTATCAGTAAAGTTGATGTTCAGGGGGAAGCTGTTGAGATATTTGCCCGCTGACCGTTACACCGCTGATTTCCCGAAACCATTAAAAAACAAGTATATGATTGATTTTAATGAGAAACCGGTGGTCAGTCAAAAGGTAGGATATTGGCGTACAAACGACAATAACAAGAATTGAGTTGAAGCCCGAATGAAATTTGGGTACCTTTACGCTCGAAAATTCACGGAATACATTCATACATGGAAACCTTCTTTTTTGTATTTGTTGCCACATTTGCACTGGGTACTGCCCTCGCAATGGTTCTAAGCAAAAACACCGTAAACAGCGCTTTATTTCTGATTCTTCACATGTTATCTGTGTCAGGTTTCTATTTGTCGCTGAACGCGCAGTTTTTGGCCGTAATTCAGATCCTGGTATATGCCGGAGCTATTATGGTGTTGTTTCTCTTTGTTATCATGGTTCTGAACATGGACGAGGATGAACAGATAGTCACAAAGGTCGATTTTAAACAGATTTTCGCCGTACTGGTAACCGTAATTGTTCTGGCGCAGCTGCTTTATATTGTGGGTAACTTCACAGGTGCATTGCCTGATTTCTCGCAGCAGGAGCTGATGGCTATCGGAACGGTTGAAGCTATCGGTGATGAAATGTTCACAACATTTCTGCTTCCCTTTGAAGCGACGGCTATACTGCTCACAGCTGCTGTTGTAGGTGCTATGCTGCTGGCTCAAAAAAATGTTAACGTTGAGGACGAAATCGAATGATAGGTCTGGAACTGTATCTCGGCGTTAGCGCCGTATTATTTGTAATCGGGGTTTTAGGCGTACTAATCCGTAAAAACGCCATTGTGGTATTCATGTGTGTTGAGCTGATGCTTAGTGCCGTAAATATCTCACTGGTAGCCTTTAGCGCTTCAATGGGCGATGTTCACGGGATGATTCTGGTGTTCTTTGTCCTTTGTGTGGCTGCAGCTGAAGCATGTGTAGGCCTGGCTATTGTAATTGCCATTTACCGCAACAACATCACAGCTGATATCAGTAAAATCAATTTGCTCCGCTGGTAGCCAAATGGCTTACATGCGGAGTTTTTTGTGCCTTTTCATTCTGGTTAGTGCTAAAATTTTAAGCTGCGTTGAAAGCGGCGGTTTTATGCGAACAAAAGAATACGGGCATCAAAAACATCTTTTATACAGCATATAATTACAGACAACCACTTATTTAATTAATCCAATGGCTGAATTTGTCTGGCTAATTGTAGTAATCCCGCTAATCGGCTTTCTGATTAACGGATTGCTGGGACTAAGCTCTGAGGGATACCGAAAACAGAAAAGCGTAATTGGCTGGCTGGCCACATTTGCGGTTTTTGTGCCGTTTCTCATTGCCTTCCAGATATTCCTCGAAATGAATGCCGGTTCTGAACCAGTTGTGGTTCGGCTTTTTACCTGGATTGAAGCCGGCAGCTTCACTTCTGATATTGCCTATCGTGTGGATCAGCTTTCCATACTAATGGCACTTGTTGTTACGGGGGTAGGTACGCTCATACACATCTATTCGATGGGTTACATGAAGACCGATGAAGGTTTTTATAAATTCTTTGCCTACCTGAACCTGTTCATCTTTGCCATGCTAAACCTTGTTATGGCAAATAACCTGCTGCTGCTTTTCCTTGGCTGGGAAGGCGTAGGCGTATGTTCCTACCTGCTGATCGGCTTCTGGTACAAGGATATGGAAAAAGCGACGGCAGCCAACAAAGCATTTATCTACAACCGTGTGGGTGACTTCGCCTTTCTGGTAGCCATGTTCCTGGTTTTCAGAACGGTTGGCAGCCTCGATTTTGATGTGATTTTCAGTAATCTGCACCTTTTCAACGGGGATATCGCTTTCTGGGTAGCTGTGCTGATGTTTATAGGTGCTACCGGTAAGAGCGCACAGATTCCGCTGTTTGTATGGCTGCCTGACGCTATGGCAGGGCCGACGCCGGTTTCCGCTCTTATCCATGCCGCTACGATGGTTACATCAGGTATATATCTTATTACCCGGTTCTCAGGCCTTTATATGACTTCCCCTGAAGCTATGCTGCTTGTAGCTGTTATCGGTGGTCTTACCGCTATTGTTGCTGCAACCATTGCACTCACGCAGTATGATATTAAAAAGGTACTGGCATACTCAACAGTCTCGCAGCTCGGGTTTATGTTTCTTGCCCTTGGTTCCGGCGGTTTTGTGGCAGCCATGTTCCACGTTGTAACTCACGCCTTCTTCAAGGCCTGCTTGTTCCTCGGTTCCGGTTCTGTTATTCACGCAATGCACCACGTTGAACACGAGCTCGAACATGAAGGCAAGCACGTACATTTCGACCCGCAGGATATGCGCAATATGGGCGGTCTTAAAGAATATATGCCTTCAACCTATAAAACCTTTTTGATCTCAACATTTGCGATTGCAGGTATCCCGGTTTTTTCAGGCTTTTTCTCTAAAGATGAGATTCTTGCCTATCTCTTTAATGCCGGTTTGGGCGAATTTGGTGCTGTATATTATGCTCTTTGGGGCCTTGCAGTACTGACTGCTTTTCTTACCGCATTCTATATGTTCCGGCTTACACTTACGACCTTCCACGGCACCTTCAAACTTCCCGGCAAATTTAAGGGAGCAGAAAATGCAGCCAAATACCTGCATGAAAGCCCTGCAAGCATGACAGCTCCGCTATGGATTCTTGCGGCACTTGCTTTGGTTGGCGGTTTTATGGGTGTACCTGAATTTTTCGTCACTACGTTCACAAGTACAGATGCAACTGTGAACTGGCTTTACGCATGGCTGAGCGGTGTTACGGTGAGGGCGGCCATTATACTGCCCTACGGCGTAAAATGGACGCTGGTAGCAATAGCCATTGTTGTAGCCGTTGGCGCCACTATTTTAGCTTACAGGATGTATGATAACGATAAGGGAGAGGCTACTGATGCGGCCATCCGTGAGCGTTTCGGCTCCCTTTACGCCACATGGGAAGATAAATACAAATTCGATGAGGCTTACGAAGCAATGATTATCCGCCCGGGTAACAGGCTTGCTGATCGGGTACTTGCTGTATTTGATGTCAAAATCCTGGACGGTTTTGTAAATGCGATTGGCAGTATAGTACAGTTCTTCGGCAGTCTTCTGCGCTTCGTTCAAACAGGTGTAATTAACACCTACGCCATCGCATTTGTGGTAGGGGTAATACTCATTATCGGATTGTTAATCTTTTAGGAAGCCGCTTACTCATGGAAACTCTATTAAATTTAACTATCTATTTACCGCTGCTGGGTGTGCTCGCCATCCTGTTTGCGAAAAGTGATGAGTTGGTGAAATGGATCGCTCTTGTCTTCACCACACTTACCTTTGCAATTTCCCTGCCGCTAATTTTTAATTTTGATGTTGCAGCTTCTGATGCTGCTCAATATGTAACTGAATCCGGAAACCTGGTTTTCGGGCTGGACATCAAATATATAGTTGGTCTTGACGGGCTGAGCCTGCTGCTCTTTATGTTAACCACTTTCTTCGGTCCGATTGTGGTACTCTCATCATGGACCTCCGTGAAAAAGCACGTACCTGGTTTTTTTGCCATGCTGCTTATTTTGCAAACCGGTTCACTTGGTGTGTTTGCCGCACTCGACCTGGTCGTTTTCTACGTGTTTTTTGAGCTGACCCTGATCCCCATGTATTTCCTTATTGGTA
Organism: Cyclonatronum sp.; assembly: GCF_022565315.1. Lineage (NCBI taxonomy): Bacteria > Pseudomonadati > Balneolota > Balneolia > Balneolales > Cyclonatronaceae > Cyclonatronum > Cyclonatronum sp. The sequence continues at coordinate 25,668 of NZ_JAIUMX010000010.1, forward strand.
TTTGGGGAGGGAAAGGCCGGATTCATGCAACCATCAAATTCTTTCTGTACACATTGGTCGGCTCGCTGATTATGCTTGTTGCTCTGGTTTACGTCGGGTACCATGCCGGCAATGCCATCAACGACGGCATTTTTATTACCGACTGGCGTGTGCTCTCAGGCATGGAATATCAGATTGGTTTGGTTGAGCAAACCTGGCTGTTCCTTGCTTTCGCACTGGCATTCTTCATTAAGGTGCCGCTGTTTCCGTTCCACACATGGCTGCCTTATGCACACACCGAGGCACCCACAGCAGGTTCGGTCGTTCTTGCAGCCATTATGCTAAAAATGGGAACCTACGGACTCATCCGTTTTTGTCTGCCGCTTTTCCCCAATGCTATGCTGGAGTTTGCACCCGCAATTGCATTCCTTGCCGTAATTGGTATTGTTTATGGGGCATTTGTAGCGATGGTTCAGAAGGATGTGAAAAAGCTCGTAGCTTATTCCTCTGTAAGTCACCTGGGCTTTGTGGTGCTGGGGCTATTTGCCCTCAATACCATTGGTGTACAAGGCGCCATCATACAAATGATTAACCACGGCCTTTCAACGGGCGCGTTATTCCTGATTGTAGGAATGATTTATGACCGACGCCACTCGCGTCAGATTGAAGATTTTGGGGGTATTACCAGTATTATGCCCGTATTCGCAGTTATGTTCATGCTTGCTACTTTTGCCAGCATCGGACTGCCGGGACTCAACGGTTTTGTCGGGGAGTTTCTGATTCTGATGGGAGCCTTCAACTCTGAATCAATCGGCAGTATCTGGTTTGCAATTGTAGCAACAACAGGAGTTATTCTCGCGGCCATCTACATGCTTTGGATGTTCCGCAGGGTAATGTTTGGCCCTGTGCTGAAAGAAGAAAACAAAAAGCTGGTTGATCTTAACGCCCGTGAAATAGGATTGCTCATACCTGTGATGTTTTTCATCATCTGGATAGGCATTCGCCCAACTCACTTCACGCAGTACTCTGAGCATCAGGTAAACGTACTGCTTGAGCAGGCCGAACAAAAACGCGCCGCCATCATGGAAGCCTCACATGCGGCTGATATGCCGGCATGGGCACAACGGCTTTATGATATAACCCCGAATTACGCAGAATTTAATCAGGAGAAAACCAACCCATGAGTACTACCGCACTTACCGAAAAAGAAATCAATGAAGCCCTCGAAGAACTTGAAGGTTGGGAATTTGAAGATAATGCCATCACTGTAAGCTATCAGTTTGCCAGCTTTCGTGACGCAGTCTCATTTATTGTGCGCATTAGTTTTGAAGCCGAAGACCTTGGCCATCATCCTGAGATCTACAATGTGTACAACAACGTGGAAATCAGGCTTACAACACACGATGCCGACGGTCAGGTTACCCGGAAAGATCTGGAACTTGCCAAACGTATCGATAATCTCGAAATGTAAGAATTAATGGAAATCATTAACGATTTACTACTCTTTCTTCCCGCTACCATAGTAGCAATCGGGGGGCTAACAGTAATGATGCTTGACGGGTACAAAGCCCGCTCAAGAACCATTTATACCACAACAATGGTTTTCCTGGGAATTGCCCTGGGTGTTGCCTCCTGGGATCTGCTGATGCAGGCACCAGAGCTTATTTTCAGCGATATGGCCGGTGCCGGCGGAACAGCTGCTTTTGGAACTTTTATTGTCGTTTTTGGAACCTTTTTTACGGTTATTCTTACGCATGATTACCTCATAGGGGTGAAGCATAACTTCCCTCAAGTGTATCCGCTGTTGATGTTCTGTACTTTCGGGATGATTGTGCTGGCAACTGCAAATGATCTGGTCACCGTTTTTGTGGGTCTGGAAACAATGTCTGTGTGTTTGTACGCACTTGCGGGTATAATCCGGGATAAGCGTCTTGGCGTGGAATCAGCCCTGAAATATTTTGTAATGGGTGCCTTTTCTACAGGTTTCTTCCTGTATGGCATCACCCTGCTTTACGGAGCAACAGGTTCTACTTCTTTGCCTGAAATTGGTGCTTACACCGATGGGGGCCTTATCTACTGGGGCGGGGTATCCTTACTGCTTGTAGCATTTATGTTCAAAGTTTCGGCAGTGCCCTTTCACATGTGGACACCCGATGTTTACACCGGCTCGCCAACAACCATTACTGCGTATATGTCAACGGCCGGAAAAACAGCCTCATTCGTTGCGCTTGTTCTGATCCTCGATCGTGCAATGCCGTTTATTGCAACTGAACTTACAGCAACATTCAGCATCATTGCATTGCTAACGATGATTCTCGGTAATGCAGTAGCAATGGTTCAGGATAATGTGAAGCGTATGCTGGCCTATTCAAGTATTGCACACGTTGGCTACTTGTTTGTCGGGCTTGCTGCAGGAAGTGTTGCCGGCTACAGTGCGGTTCTTTTCTACCTGCTTGCCTACACATTTATGAATGTGGGCGCTTTCGGAGTTGTGGCTTACTACGAGAAAAATCACGATGTGCACTTCAATAATGTGGAAAGTTATGCCGGCCTTGGTTATCAGCGGCCTATAATGGGAGTGCTGCTGAGTATCTTCCTGTTTTCACTGGCTGGTATCCCGATTTCTGCCGGATTTAATGCCAAATACCTTGTTTTTTCAGCCGGTATTGAAGCAGGGCTGGTATCCCTCGTAGTTGTCGGGGTTCTCGCGAGTGCCGCAAGTGCCTACTATTATCTGCGGGTGATGGTTTATCTGTACTTCCGTGAAGGTAAAGAAAGTGTTTCACTCATTGAACCCAAGAAAGTATATTCTTTTTCTCTGGTGTTTCTTGCATTGCTTACCCTGTATTTCGGGGTTGTTCCCGGCGGTGTTACCGAGATGATTTACGGATACTTTTCAGACAGCATGCTCACAGCAACAGCCCCCTGATTTTTAATTAATTGATACGCACTTATGGAAATTAAAGCCATAAGTGCGTATATTGTAAATCTGCCTGCCACAGGAAAGTCCTGTGGCTGTTTTTTTATAAACACCCGAAGGTAATCATGAAAACAAATTATTATGAGCACCTCTTTGTCGTAAATGCGGTTATTGACGACGAAGACATTAAGGCTACCGTTGCCAAGTATGTGAACATGCTTAAGGAAAACGGCTGCGAGATTGAAGAAGTAAACGAATGGGGTATTCAGCGCCTCGCCTACGAAATCGACGGTAAGCGCAGCGGATACTATGTAAACCTGTATTTCACCGGTCCCGGTGAGTTTATTGAGAAGCTTGAACGGATGGAGCGCATTGATGATAACATCATACGTTTTATCACGATTAAGTACGATAATAAAATGAAGCGGCACAGAGAGCTTCAGAAAAAAGGCGCCGTTCCGGAAGTGTTTCCGGAAGTTGAAGACGAAACCGAAGGCGGTTCTGACGACTAAGCCTCATATTATTCATCATAAACCATACAGGATTCATGCTTAAAAATCCGCAACACCCCAAAAAAGGAAACCTTCGCACCAAAGAGTGCAAGTTTACCAAGTCCGGTATCGAATATATCGATTACAAAGATATAGCACTGCTCGAGCGTTTTGTTAACGATCAGGGTAAAATTCTGCCCCGCCGTGTTACCGGCACAAGTGCCAAATTCCAGCGGCAGCTCTCCCGTGCCATCAAACGTGCACGCCAAATGGCACTGATGCCGTTCGTAGCTGAAAATCTCCGATAATCCGAACCGTTTAACTTTCGTATCATGAAACTGATTCTGAAACAAGATGTAGAAAAATTAGGAGCAGCCGGTGAGATTGTAACGGTTAAGGATGGTTACGGTCGCAACTATCTCGTTCCTCAGGGCTACGCTGTTCTTGCAACTCCGGGCGCTATACGCTCTGTACAGGAAGAAGCTCGTCAAAAAGCCCGTAAAGCCGACGCTACCAAAGTTCAGGCTGAAGAGGTTGCACGTCAGATTGCTGAAACCTCCCTCACCATTTCGGTTACCGCCGGCGAAGACGGAAAAATCTTCGGTACGGTTACCAACCAAATGCTTGGCGATGCGCTCACAGAGAAAGGCTTCAATATTGACCGCCGTAAAATTACCATCGATTCTGATGTTAAAAACCTCGGTGAGTTTACCGCTACAATCGACCTTCACACCGAAGTTAAGGCTACCCTTAAGTTTTGGGTTGTTAAGGAAGATTAAGGCGCAACAAACAGCTGTTTTATCGTTTTTTTAAAGGATACAGGCCACGTGCTTGTATCCTTTTTTTATTTTGAGTCATCCAGTCCTCTTTTTGCCCATTCATCAGCCGCCGGGTTCTGTTTGAAACCTTCAGCACATACATACAGCCGGATTCGTCGTTGCCTCTCAGGCTTGCACGGCTTGTTTACCGGTTTGTTGATCATTGGAACTATGTTTTTTGGGGCAGGGGTAGTGGAAACGGTTACGGCACAAACACAAGGCGTAACACCACAGAAGCTCCCGGTTTTGGTTCGTGAAGTGTTGGTTGAACGCGATGCCATTCCGCTTACTTTCTTTCTTGACAGCTGGGTTCTGCCCGAAAGCGTTACCCTGCTCAGCGCTGACGGCACCCCTGCTGATACAACCACATGGCGGTTTATACCAACAAGCGGTGAAATCGAAATATCCGAATATTTTTTACAGAACAATGAATTATCGGCAAAAATATCGATTTCCTACAGCAGATTGCCGGTCTCACTGAGAATGAGCTATTTCAGAAGAATGCTCAGGCCGCTTGCTGAATCAGACACCCATACTGATTCAGCAAACGGCCTGGAAAACCAGGACATATCTGGTTTACTGGTATCCGGCAGACGTGAAACGCAGCCTGATCTATTCGGTCCGGGCCGGCTCAACCGAAGCGGAAGCATCACCCGGGGCATTACCGTAGGAACCAATCAGGATGCATCTCTTGAAAGCGGGCTGCAATTTGAGTTCAGCGGTAATATTACCGACGATCTTGAGCTTACCGCCATCCTCACTGATCAAAGTACGCCAATTCAGCCCGACGGAAGCACGCAGAACCTTCGGGAGTTTGATCAGGTGCTCATCCGCCTGCAGCATGAGCGGGCTTCAGTGCAGCTGGGTGATGTAGATGTAAGCCTGCGCAACAGTGCGTTTGCTCAGATTGAACGCCGGCTGCAGGGGCTGGAAACCCGCGTCTCTGCCGGCGATTGGGGTGATTGGCAGGCGAGTGCATCGGTGGTAAGAGGGCGTTTCAGAACCATGAGCTTTTCCGGTAGAGAAGGGGTTCAGGGGCCGTACCGCCTCACCGGTTCGCAGGGAGAACAGTTCATTATCGTACTCGCCGGAACTGAGCGGGTATATCTTAACGGTGAGCTGCTCAGCAGAGGAGAAGAAAACGACTACATCATCGACTACGGTTTGGGTGAAATAGAATTCACACGGCGCCGGATAATTTCGGGAAACCACCGTCTTGTTGTTGATTTTCAGTACGTAACGCAAGAATATAACCGGACTTTGCTCACCGCTGAAAGTGAATTCAAACAGCTGTATGGGGGCAGGCTTTCGGTTGGTGCAACCTTCATTCAGGAATCAGACAGCCGGGAACTGAATGCCGAATTTGGTTTAACGGATGAGGAAATCCGAATTTTGGAACAGGCGGGGAGGAATGTAGAAAATGCAGTTATATCGGGTGCTGATTCCGTCGGGTTTCGGCTAAACCCCGATTTCATCCCCTACGCAAGAGTTGATACGGTTCAGGCAGGCATCACTTATACGGTCTTCAGGGCCGCACCGGGCGATCCTGCGGGTGTGTGGCGGGTCCGTTTTAGCAGAGTGGGAGACGGGCTCGGTTCTTACCGGCGAACGGGCACTAATCTGAACGGTATCGTTTACGAATGGGCTGGCCCCGGCCTCGGTTCTTATGAGCCGTTCAGGCGGATTCCTGCACCGCAGCAGCAGCGTATGCTGGCTCTTCGAAGCCGGTTTGGCCTATCGGAATCAGTTGAATTGTACGGCGAAACGGCTTTTAGCGAGCTTGACGTAAATCGCTTCGCAGCTGATGACACTCGTACGCAGGCTGCTGCCTGGCAGGCGGGGATAGATTTCCTGCCGACACAAACCCGCATTGGGCGTGTGAAAGGAACCGTTCGGTACCGGAACACACCACAACAATTCGTCTTTTTTGACCGCACGAGAGAGGCGGAATTCGACCGCATCTGGAATATTCCGACAGGTACTGAAACCGGTGAGAAGCTTGCTGAAAGCGAAATATCAGTTGATTTCACCGGCTTTTCCTCGCTAACTGCCGGCCTTGGCAACCTTGAGCGCAGCGACGTGAACAGTACCCGCGGATTTCTTCGGCTTAACCTTGCGGAACCCGGCGGATTAAACTGGATGCAGCGGGCTGATGCGGTACGCTCATCATATGGCAAGGATGACATCAGAAGCAGCTGGCTACGGCAGAGCGGACGTTTCAGCTATACAGTAAGTTCCGGCGGCACTACCCTCACCCCACGCCTTGAAAGTGAGGCTGAGCTTCGCACACAACGTTCAGCAAGCTCAGATTCACTGCTTGCGGGTTCGTTTCGTTTTGCCGAAATCACCCCAGGATTACAATCGGTTTGGGGAAACGGTCTGAGTACCGATATTTCAGCCGGTTATCGTGCCGATGAAGAAGGCAGGCAGGGCAGTTTCGCCGCTGAATCACAAACCTTTACCGGGCAAATACGAACACAGTACGATCCCGTTAACCGGCTACAGCTGAGTGCAGGTCTTTTGTACCAACGGCGGGTACAGGCCGATAACCCGGAGCTTGAAACCGCCGGATTTATCGCAAGTGCAGTACTGTTTAATGCAGGAGCTGATTACCGCACTGCTGAACCCTGGTTTCAGCTGCAATGGCAGTATGAGGGCGGAACGGAGAGCAGGCCCTTGCTTCAGGAAACCTATATAGAGGTTGGGCCTGAACTTGGAAACTATGTTTGGGTTGATCTCAACGGAGACGGAGTGCGGCAGATTGACGAGTTCTTTCCGGCCGTAAACCCGGATGAAGGTACCTTCCTGAGATTATTTATACCCGGTGATGAGCTCATTCCTGTGGTGAGCGTCAATACCCGCCTGCGAACCAGAATTGAACCGGGTGCACTGCTGCCGGGAAGCTGGTGGGAAGAGCTTGCTCTAAACACGCTGATTGAAATAAGGGAGCAAAACGAAGGCAGTGGTACAGCAGAGATCCTGCTGCTGCAGCTCGGTTCTTTTCTTGATGACAAAAACACGGTGGAAGGGCGCCTGCTTTGGCAGCAGGAGCTACAACTTTTTCGCCGGAACAGAGCTGTTGATCTGCGTCTGCGCTTTACAGGCGTCGATACCAAAAACAGGCGAACCGGAGGGCTTGAAACCACTTTAAACCGAACATTTTCGACAGATGCTTCATACCGGGTATCCCGTGCTGTACAACTCGGATCAGAATTTAGGTATGAAAAAAGAGATTTAAAAAGCGAGCGGTTCAGCAGCCGTGCGTATCAGATCAGAGGTGTGGAAGCGGCTCCTTTTTTGAGGTACACCTTCAGTCGCTCGCTGCAGGCAACAGGGGGGTACGGCTTCGGGCGAAAGCAGGATTTGCTGCCGGCAGAACCTGTTCGCCTTTTTCAGAACCGCGCTTATACCGATTTGCGTTGGTTTGCCGGTTCATCGCTGCAAACCACAGCACGCGCAGAATGGCGTTCGAACACCCTCAGAGGGCAAACAAGCAGTCTCGGAAGTTTCGAATTAACAGATGGTGCGGGAACGGGATCTACCTGGCAATGGTCGGTGAAGGGCACCTACCGGATAAATCAGTATTTAAGGGCGAATATAAGTTATAACGGGCGAACTGTGCAGCAGCAACAGGCTATACAGACGCTGAGGGTGAGCGTGAGCGCCGTATTCTGAGAATACAAAAAAACATGCCGGCCATAGCCGCAGTGATTAAACAGCTGAAAAAGCAAAACGTTATTCAAGGAAATAAGCCCGTCTAAACGGGGTAATTCCGAAAGCTGCCAAGAAATAACTGTTATGTGGTGATTTAGCAGTGTTGCCGGTTGATAAACTACAGCGTTAGCCCTATTTTAAACGTGCTAAGTCTCAATGTGTGCATTATTTTGGAATGTAGCTTTGACATTTAAGCATAAATAATCTATAATTTCGCCAACTCAACGCTTAATAATCAACTTAGAATAAACCGGAGTTTTGTAATATGACCTTCTCCTTTAGTGTTATCCTCATGCAGGTTTCCGCTGATCTGCAATCAGAGGGCGCTTTCAGCCAGTTAGTTAGGTATTTCAATGAGGGGGGGCTTTTTATGTGGCCCGTACTCATCTGTGTAATCCTTGGTTTGGCTATTTTCCTTGAAAGACTCGTTACCCTTAACCGTGCTGACATTAATACCAGACAATTCATTCTGGATGTAAAGGAAGCTCTTGACAGTGGCGGAATCCCTGCAGCTCAGGAACTTTGTGCAAGTACAAGAGGGCCGGTTGCTTCCGTATTTAATGCGGGTTTGCTACGTGCCGACGAAGGTTTTGAAGCCGCCGAGAAAGCTATCATTTCTTATGGCTCTATCGAGATGAGCTTCCTTGAAAGAGGTCTCGTTTGGTTGTCGCTGTTTATCGCACTCGCACCTATGATCGGATTTACCGGTACAGTTATTGGTATGGTTGAAGCCTTCGATGCTATCGAAAGCGCTGGTGATATCTCCCCGAGTATTGTAGCCGGTGGTATCAAAACCGCTCTTCTTACAACACTTGCCGGTCTGATTGGTGCAATTATCCTTCAGGTAGGATACAACTATTGTGTATCCAAAATCGACCGTTTGGTTGTTGAAATGGAAGAAAGCTCAATTGTACTGATTGATTCAATTTCTGCCATGGAGAAAGGCAAATCCGTTAGCGGTGGTGATTCAACCAACGGATAAAAAGAATTTTTAAGCGTAAAGAAGCCGGGCCGACACCCCGGCTTCTTCCTTAAAAATCTAATTTGTCAAATGGCGTAAGCTTCTTTCCACTTTATCCAACAACTGACTTATGGAAGCATTTTCTCAAATTGCACTCATTTTTACAATCGGTCTGCTCGGTATTTCTATTCTTGGAATCACCGTTTTTGGCCTTAAGAACATTTTTTCACAAAAGCATAAGCTCTCAGCTATTGTATTTTTCTTCATACCGGTAATCATTTTTGCGATAGCCTACCTTGTTACCGGTTTTGTAGGAATTGCAGCAATCAACACGCTGCTTGCAATGATAGCGCTGATGTTTTTGGGTATTCTTGTTTCAGGTTCCCGCAGTCTGATTTCCAACTTTTAATCCAGAAGGACCCCTCCTATGTTTAAAAAGAAAAGAGGCAGAGAAGGAGCTGAAATCCCATCTTCTTCCCTTGCCGATATTGCCTTTCTTTTGCTGGTGTTCTTCCTCGTAGTTACAACTATCGATGTGGATACCGGTATTGGTCTGGTTTTACCGCCGCCTCCGGATCCGGAGCAGCCGCCACCAGAAGTACGGGAGCGGAATATGCTTAAAATTCTGATGAACGCTCAGGGTGGTATTCTTATCAATGAAGAGCGTGCTAACCTCCGCGATGTTCAGGAAAGGGTTATCCGTTTCGTTACTAACCGTGGTGTTGATCCTAACCTTTCTGACTCTCCTCAGCAGGCTGTTGTATCCATCAAAACAGACCGGCAGACCGAGTACGAACGCTACATTGAAATGCTTGATGAAGTTCGTGGTGCTTACCGCATTATCTGGGATCAGGAAGCAAGATCGAGAGGTTTTCGCGATTACGCTCATTATCGTACGGTAGAAGGTGAGCCCAACCCTGTTCGGCGTGAGTTTCCGATGAACATTTCGCTGGCTGAACCCGATCCGGGTAGTTAATCTCTAAACTTATAAAGTACTATGTCACATTTTAAAAAGAAGCAAGCAAGTACAAGTCAGGAGATTCCTACTACATCCATGCCGGATATTATCTTCATCCTCCTGATTTTCTTCATGGTTGTTACTGTACTTCGCGAAGTAGAACTTCTCGTACGTCAGGATCTCACCCGTGCAGAAAACATTGAACGAATCGAAGAGAAGCGTCTTGTCAGTTATATTTACGTAGGGCCGCTAATTCTTCCCGGAGGCCAGTACGGCGACACAAGAATCCAGGTTGATGATGCCCTTGTGGATCCAAATGACCTCACCGCAATACAAAACGTGATGCGTCAGCGCAGAACCGATGAGCCCCGCCTTATTGTTTCGCTGCGGGTCGATTACGAGTCTGAAATGGGAATCGTGAGCGATATTAAGCAGCAGCTTAGGTTTGCTGATGCGCTTCGTATTAACTATTCTACCAGAAGGGCTGAAGGCGCTGTGGAGATGTAGGTTTTACAGCACTATCAGCTTTTTCTCAACTTGCTTTTCCGTGAAAGGCTGCTCATTACCTGAGCAGCCTTTTGCGTTATATAGCTTTCTTGCACAATTAATTATTTCAGTTACCGCTTAATGAGTAATACTGCCGCTTCATTTACCCCTATAGAAAAGCTCGGTCGAAAAGGTCTGATCGAAAAAATTGCCGCTGAGTTCGGCAGGCATGGTGAAGGCCTTGTTTTTGGCATTGGTGATGATGCCGCCGTACTTGATACCAAATCAGGCGGGCATCCGCTTATCAGTTCTGAAATTTACTCAGAAGGGGTGGATTTCGATCTTACATACACACCCTGGAACCATCTCGGTTTTAAAGTGATATCGATGGCAGTTTCTGATATTTTTGCGATGAACGGCAAACCAGAGTTCATTTTCCTGAACTTATCTCTAACCAATAAGATTTCAGTTGAGATGCTCACCCTTTTCTATCAGGGCGTTGCTCACGCTTGCAGTACATACAATGTGCGGTTGGCCGGCGGTGATTTCGGTGCATCGCATCATACCTGCTCAGTAGCGGTTACTGTGTACGGAACTGCCGGGGTGCCGGTTTACCGTTCGGGTGCAAGGCCTGGTGATGCCATCTGTGTTACCGGTGATCTGGGTGCTGCAAGCTGCGGCCTTATGATTTTGCTGCGTGAAAAAAGACATTTCGAAACCGCTGAACAAACCGTTTTTGAACCCGATCTGAGCCCGTTTGAATATGTGGTTCGGAAACAGCTGGTTCCTGAAGCACGCTTCGATTGTATAGAATCATTCAGAGCTTCTGAGATTGTTCCCTCGTCGATGTCGGATATCTCAAAAAGCCTGGTGAGTACCCTGCTTGAAATGATGGAAAGTTCGAAATGCGGCTGTAAAATTTTTGAGGCAGCGCTGCCTGTCCATCCTGAAACCAGAAACACAGCCGATGAACTCGAGAAGGATATCGATACCTTTGTTTTATACGGTGGGGAGGATTTTGAGCTTTTATTCACCCTACCGGAGAGTCAGGTCAAAACTTTTGCAGACCGTTTCAGGGATTTCGTGGTTATCGGAAAGGTTGAGCCTAAAGAACACGGCATCAAAATGCAAACCGCTGAAGGCCACCTGATGACACTAAGCTGACCGCTTGCCTAAGGAATGCAGACCAAAACGGAACTGTTCAGTATGGATGCTTTATGTTTTTTGCTCAAATGCACTATTCATGAAACAGGGGCGTTGGCAGAGCGCTGTTAAAAAGAATTTGGTACAGGTATTTCCTATATTTAAAGGCTGTACATCAAACCCCGCTCAAGACCGTTTGGTGAGCCAACAAAAAACACCCGATTTTGTATATATCCCGCTTTATTTAAGCGACAAATTATTTTTTTATTCAATCCAAAGAATGGCAGATCAAAACTCAAAAACACCAAAACAGGCAGACGATAAAAAGCCGAAAACCCCAAGGTTTCCGATTTGGATCTATGTAGCAATTCTGGTAGGTCTTATCATTATCCAGATTTTTGCTTTTTCTCAGGATTCTTCCTCCCGAATTGACTACAGTGAGTTTCTAAACCATGTTCAGCAAGGCTGGGTAGAAAAGGTCACGATTGTGAACGGGGTCAAAATCGAGGGGCTTTACCGGCAGTCAGCTGTCGATGCCGGGCATGTTGGCCGTCAGCCTGAAGAAAGCAATCAGCGATGGGCATCTTCAGCTCAGGAAACGGGTAACAAGTTTACAGCAACGATCATACAGGGTGATGAAATCCGTGAAATCAGGGCGTTGCTTGATGAACACAATGTAGCCTATGATGCAAGGATTGATGAAAACTGGTTCGGAAGTTTGTTTATCTGGCTCATTCCCATCGCACTCATTATTATTTTCTGGATTTTCATTTTCAAACGGATGAACCCCGGTCAGCAGGTGCTGAATATCGGCAAGAATAAGGCGGCACTTTACGATAAACAAAGTGAGAATAAAGTTACTTTTAAAGATGTAGCCGGCCTTGAAGAGGCTAAAGAAGAAGTAGAAGAAGTGGTGGAATTTCTGCGTAATCCGGAGAAATTTTCAACTCTTGGAGGTAATATTCCAAAGGGCGTGCTGCTTGTAGGCCCTCCGGGTACAGGTAAAACCCTTATGGCAAAAGCAACTGCCGGCGAAGCTGATGTTCCGTTTTTCAGCCTCAGCGGTTCAGATTTCGTGGAAATGTTCGTGGGGGTTGGTGCCGCCCGTGTGCGTGATCTTTTCAAGCAGGCAAAAGAAAAAGCACCTTGTATTATTTTTATTGATGAAATTGATGCTATCGGTCGCAGCCGTGGTAAAAATGCCATGGCTGCCTCCAACGATGAGCGTGAAAACACCCTCAATCAGCTGCTTTCAGAGATGGATGGCTTCAATACCGAAAAGGGCGTCATCATAATGGCTGCTACAAACCGGGCCGACATTCTCGATTCGGCGCTGCTTCGCCCGGGGCGTTTCGACCGTCAGATTCTGATCGACCGGCCCGACCTTAAAGGCCGAGAAGCAGTTCTGAAAGTTCACCTTAAAAAAATAAAAGTCGGCACCGATATCGATCCTAATATGCTGGCTTCTCAAACACCGGGCTTTGCTGGTGCCGAGCTGGCCAACATGTGTAACGAAGCAGCCCTGCTTGCCGCCCGCCGTAACAAGGATCAGGTTGAAATGGTTGATTTTCAGGATGCCATCGAGCGCGTTGTTGCTGGTCTGGAAAAGAAAAACAAGATCATCAGCCCGCGTGAGCGCCGCATTGTTGCGTATCATGAAGCGGGCCATGCTATTATTGGCTGGTATCTGGAGCATACCGACCCCGTTCTTAAAGTTTCCATTGTGCCGCGCGGACTTGCGGCTTTAGGGTACACGCTGCAAACCCCCACGGAAGATCGCTTTCTTATGACGACAGAGGAGCTTAACGACCGGATTTGTGCATTGCTTGCGGGCCGTGCTGCCGAGGAAATTGAGTTCGGCCGCATCTCGACCGGTGCGCAAAACGACCTTGAGCGCGTTACAAAGATGGCCCTCTCTATGGTTACTGTTTACGGGATGAGTAATAAAATCGGTAATATCTCCTACTACGATTCTCAGAACGAAGGAGGGATGTTCGGTTTCAACAAGAGATACAGTGAATCGACTGCTCAGCTAATCGATAATGAAGTTTCCCGTATAATTGCGGAATGCTATCAGCGAACCATAAACATGCTTCGTGAACACCGCGAAATGCTCACCCACATGGCCGAAACCCTTCTTGAAAAAGAAATTCTCGGAGCAAAAGATCTTGTTGAAATGCTCGGTGACCGGCCTTCCGGAAACTACCCCCTCAAGTATAAAGATTTGTTCAGCACGGCTGATAAAAAACCCAAGGTAAATGGCGCTGATGAAACCGCAAAGACAGATGCTCATGCCGATGCGGTAAAATCTGAGCCGGCCCCTGCAGCTTCAGATGAATTAAGTGGAACCACAACGGATGAAAGCGAAGCCTCTGTGAAAGCTGACTCAGCTTCTGATGCTCAGTTAGCAAATGGAAAAGGAAACAGTGAGCGAGCCGCCGCAGATGCCGAAGGGTCTGCGAAAGAGGATAAACAGTAAAACCGGCAGCTGTTTACTACCAAATTGAAACACACGGCCTGATTTACGCAAGTAAGTCAGGCCGTTTTTTTGATTGGGAAAATCCTCTGAATTTTGGTTTTGATTCCCTTATTATAAACTTCTTAGATAAGTAACACTTGCGGATACTAACCCAAATCATTTCACCAATTTATATAAAAATGTTCAAACTATCTTTTTCCAGCCTTATCGCTGCTGCTCTGCTTGCAACAGCTCTGCTAACTGCCTGCGGTTCTGAATCAGAGCCGGCCGAAGCCGAAGTTGTTTCAGCCTACGATTTGTTTATGGATAACCTGCGGGCTGAGTGCGGAAACGCCTATGCCGGCAGTCTTACCCTTGAACCCGAAGGTGATACCATGCTGGACGGCCGCGAGCTGCTTCTGGTGCATTTCAGGGAGTGCGAGGAAGATGTAATTCGCGTACCGTTTCATATTGAGAAGCTCGACGGCGAATGGGACCGCTCCCGCACCTGGATATTCACCCGCACGGAAGAAGGCATCGACCTGCGGCACGATCACCGCAAGCCCGACGGCAGCGATGATTCATTTACCATGTACGGCGGTCCAACACACGGTGCTGCCGATCCGAATCAGATGGAGTTTATCTCTCATGAGCGTACCGAAGAAACCGGTATTTACCGCGGGTGGCGCATCATAATTGAGCCGGGTGTGCGCTATGTGTACGGCACACACCGAGGCGGTGAATGGTCATGGAGAGTTGATTTCGACCTCACTCAAGCTGTTGACGCCCCGCCAGCACCCTGGGGACATGAGTGAAAATGGTTGATCAGGCCAAAAATCTGAATCACGGCCGGAAAAACATCACCCGAATATAAAACAAAGCCGCCCGGCCAGCACACTGTTGCGGGTCGGGCGGCTTTGTTGTAGATAGTTTCGAATAACGCGGCAGGGCCAAAAAAGACCTGAGGAGATGTTGTGTTCGGCCTACTTTTGGCCTGGTGCTTTAAACCGGTTTACGCTTTCAGGCCTTAGTTTACGGTGTTTGGTGCTGCGGCCGCCTACCCGCTTTCGCCACATTTTGAAACTCGACGGCTTCATGTGGCTGCGCATGAGGGCCCGGACTTCATTTTCTTTGAGCCCGAACTGAAACTCAATGGCTTCAAACGGGGTGCGGTCTTCCCAGGCCATTTCAATGATGCGGGAAATGTCGCCTTCGGTAAATTCAATTGTGTTTTTCATGATCGTGTAACCGGCGGAATGACTCTGCCCGTTCACAGGAAGCTGATTTGCAGCTCTTAAAGCAGGTCTGCAACCTGTCAATCTGTGTTTGGTCGGAACATTTGAGAGGTCGCTTCTGTTATGCCGGCAGAACTAAACATCACAAATAAATCCTTTTTATGAAAGACCTGATAGTATTGATTGTGGGCGGATCCGGCGGTGTTGGCGCTTCAACTGCTAAACTGTTTGCCAAGGCCGGAGCAAAGATTATTCTTGCGGCACGCAACCGAACCAAAGCTGAAGAAGTTGCCCTTGAAATCAATAACGGCGGGGGAGATGCCTACGTAACCGACGTGGATGTAACCGATTCAACCTCCGTTTTTAAGATGACTGATGACGTAATCAAAGAATTTGGCAAAATTGATATTCTCATCAATGCCTTCGGCATGGGCATCATACAGCTGCTGCTTGATGTTGATCCGCGCAAGGCCAAAGAAGTATTCGATGTGAATGTGTACGGCACCTTCCTTGTAACTCAGTCGGTGCTCAGGCACATGGCAACGGCCAAAAGTGGTAAGGTAGTGATGTTCCCCGGTATTCTGGGTAAAGCGGTGATGAAGGGCTCCTCTGTGTACTCGGCCAGCAAGTTTGCCGTAACCGGTATGACCAAAGCTCTGGTTGATGAACACCGCCGTTCTAACGTAAGATTTACCCTGATGTATCTGGGCGGGATCGATACCGGTTTCTGGGATAGCGACCTCATCGATATGCGCGTACAGCGCGATAAAATGCTTTCCGCCGGTGAAGTAGCCAAGGCAGTTTATTACGCCTGCTCGCAGCCGGGCAGTTCAGTACTCAACGAAATTGTGATTCAGCCGGATAGTCATCAGATGGTGTGATGGTGTTCCGTTACAGAAATTATTCAAGAGAGCACGCGCAAAGCGTCGAAAAAAAAGCTACACCTCTTAAAACAAAAAAACCGGTCGAATGACCGGTTTTTTTTGTTCGGGTATTTCCCGGTACAACGAGGAGTGATAACCCTCCGCTCATGAGAAAATCAGGCTTTGCCGTTACCGGCTTTCACGTTGCGCATATGAACGACCGGGCAGCGTGATACGGCTTCTTTGTATGAGCGGGTGATGATTTCCATGCCCTCATCAATGTGGGCGGTTGTGACCGTGAGCGGCGGGCGGAAGCGTACGGAGTGTGTGCCGCATTGCAGGATCAGCAGGCCGTTTTTGTGGCATTCACTGGTGAAGGCCGCGCGGGAGTGATGATCGGGGAAGTCGAAGGCACACATGAGACCTTTACCGCGGGCGTTGGTTACATAGGTGTGCTCGGCGGTGAATGCGTGCAGTTTTTCGAGCAGATAGGCGCCAACTTTGGCTGCGTTATCTACCAGGTTTTCGGCTTCAATAACTTCGAGGTAGCGTTGGAAACGCACCATATCGACCAGGTTTCCGCCCCAGGTGGAGTTGATGCGGGAAGATACTTTGAACACATTGGTCTTCACTTCATCAACCCGCTCGCCGGCGAGAATGCCGCAAACCTGTGCTTTCTTGCCAAAGGCGATGATATCGGGCTTCACGTAGTGTTCGTGGCACCAGAATTTGCCGGTGAGGCCAACGCCGGTCTGCACTTCGTCGTAGATTAGCAGGGCTTCGTGGCGGTCAGCCAGGTCGCGCAGCGCCTGATGGAATTCCGGGCGGAACTGATTGTCGCCGCCTTCTCCCTGAATCGGCTCCAGAATGATAGCCGCGATGTCATCTTTGTGAATTTCGAACCAGCGCTCGGCTTGTGCAAGAGCCATCTTTTCAGCTTCTGCCACTTTCATGGTGTTTTCCTCAGTGATCGGGAAAATCATTTTCGGATTGTGGATGCGTGGCCAGTCGAATTTCGGGAAGCGCGCAACTTTGTTAGGCTCGGTGTTTGTCAGCGACATGGTGTAGCCGGTACGCCCGTGAAAAGCCTGTTCGAAGTGCAGTACTTTGTGCCCTTTTTCGTGGCGGTAGCCTTTCTGATGGTTTTTCTGAACCTTCCAGTCGAAGGCAACTTTCAGGGCGTTCTCTACAGCGAGAGCGCCGCCGGCAACGAAAAACGCATGCGGAAGGTATGAAGGAATACCCACACGATCGAAGGTATCTACAAACTCAGCCATTTCGCGGGTGTACACATCAGAGTTCGACGGGTTGTTGACCGCAACACGGGTGATTTTGTTCAGAAAGTCGGGATCACTCATCATCGGGTGATTCATCCCGAGCGGGTTGGATGCAAAAAAGGTGAAAAAATCCAGGTAGTTGCGCTCATATTTTGAGCAGTACAGATATGGACCTTTGCTGTTTTCGAGATCAAGAACCATGTCAAAGCCGTCAGCCAGTATGCGGCGGCCTAAAACGTCGTGAACCTGAGCGGCATCAATAGATTGCTTAACAGTCATGCGCAGTAGGATTATTAAAGTGTTTTTGAGATATGCTCACAGGCATTAAATATGCCGAAATATAGCCAGAATAGCCGTTTTTTGACAAACAGCACAAGTTGGGTTTAAACTGTTTAAAGCCTGATTCAGCCGGCCAATCTTAAAAAAGAAGGGTGCACCGACGACGTGCAGCGGCTTCCCGTTTCCGAAACAAGGCTGTATGTTTAGGCTTCGGAGGCGGATATTCTTCCGCCGGTAGCTTCATGCGGAGCACAGCAGCCCCCAACGAAGCGCTGTGCAGCTACGGCGCTGCGGCAGGTGTACTGCCTTTTGAGCTGCCCGTGAGCACATCCCCCGATACCCCCAAAAAGTGCCGGGACAGCGATGAATAATTTCAGGGCAGCTGTGGCTTTGCTATTTTTGTGGTGCAGGGTGATGTGCGCCCTGGCATGATTCTTTTTTTTAACTTTTAATTTAGCTGCTATGCGTTTTGTTGATTTTAAGACCGCTGACCTCAGTGATGTGCACCGGGAAGGTGTTCAGGTTGCTGATGATGTATTCCGGAGTTTCGGGCTGAAAACACGCTTTTGCGGGGAAGTGGTTACTGTGAAGGTTTTTGAGGATAATGTGCTGGTGAAGCGCGAGCTTGAACAGCCGGGTAGCGGGAAGGTGCTTGTGGTTGATGGCGGTGGCTCCCGAAGGGTGGCGCTGATGGGCGATCAGCTTGCGGCACTTGCACTCGAAAACGGCTGGGAGGGCGTGGTGATTTACGGGTGCATCCGCGACTCGGCTGATATTAATGCCATGAAGGTGGGGGTGCGTGCTTTGGGTACGCATCCGTTTAAAAGTGTGAAGAGGGGTGAGGGCAGCCGGCAGCAGAGGCTGGATTTTGCAGGCGTTGCTTTCAGGCCGGGAGCGTTTTTGTATGCGGATGAAGACGGCATTTTGCTGACTGATAAGCCGCTGCATGAGTACGGCTCAGAAGAGGCCAAGTTCTTCTGAGAGGGTGCGGTATTGTACGAAGGCATCCCGGCAGCCGGAAGTGAGCCGGAAGGCCGGGTGTTTGGAGAGGTCGCGGATAATCCAGGCGTACCAGTAGTAGCGAACGGCTTTTGGGAAGCTGTTGCGTACGCGCCGCAGGAAGTGCTCGCGCTCCCAGGTGTTGCTGCCGTGGAAGCAGCGGATGAACAGGCAGGAAAATTCGTCGGGTAGTTTGGCGTAGCGCCGCTCCATCCACGAATCGAGATACACGGTGTCTTCTGCTTTTTCGAATTCGGGGTAGCGGATAGCGGAATCGCGCCGGTGCATGATGCTGCCGGGTACGCCGTGGGGCAGGCTGCCGAGGTAGGGCAGGTTTCGGTACTGCGGGTCGCTGAGGTGCATCAGGGTTTGGCCGAGGCAGCAGGCATCGTAGCCCTGCTGAAGGTACCCGGCTTGTATTCGGATGCGGTCGGGGTGGTACCAGTCGTCGTCGTCCCACTGGGTGAGGTATTCGCCGCGGGCGGCGTTGAGGGCTGTGTTCCGCAGCCGCCCGAGTACCTGGGCTTTGGGCACATCCCGGATGTAGCGAATTTGGGAGGGCGGCAGGTTGGTGAAAAGCCCCGAGTAGTCTTCCTCACCGTCGTCGATTACAACGAGCTCCCTGTTGGGGTAGGTTTGCTGCTCAAAACAGCGCACCGACCGTGCAGCCAGCGCTTTGCGGTTGGCTGTTACCATAAGACAGCTTACAAGCGGAAGGTGAGACATGTATGGTTTGGGGTGTTTTTGTGAGGCGGTTTACGGGTGAATCTGTGATTGCTTGCTGAGGTGTGGCTGCAAGTGCCGCACTGCATGCACCCTTTGGCTTTACCCGTCCGGTATGGACAGCCGCAGCGGTTTGGTGCGGGTGAATAAAAGCATGCAATCAGGAAACAAAACCCAGCCCCAAAATAGCCCGAATGGATATTAAGGTATTAAACAGGGCTTTGTAACAAAGCATAAGGTACAGCCGCGATAATATGCGTAACTTTGGCCGGAGCTGAAAATCCAAACTGTTGACCATAAACTGCATGTATGCACGGCGGCAAAACCAAAGGCAGAAAGCGGCTTTCTGAAAGCCGGCTTTTATTTATTACACAAGATTTTCCGCCTCAGTTTGGCGGCATTAACAGCTACAGTACAGAGCTTTGCCTTCGCTTTGTGAAGCAGTTTGATAAGCTCACGGTGGTTACACCGCATCAGAAGGGGTGTGAGCGTGTGGATGATGCCCTGCCTTATGAGGTGGTTCGTATTAAGTGCCAGAGTGCCTGGCTCGGCTGGAAGATGAAGCGGGATGTGGCCTGGCTGCTTGAAACGGTTAATCCGGATATCATTTTTCACACCCAGTGGACGACCCTCGCTGCGTCTAAAAAAGCCAGGAAATTGGGGTATATGGGGCGTATTGTTTGCGCGGCGCATGCACGGGAGCTGTTTCGTGAGCCGGGCGTTCCGCAGCCGTTGCTGGGCTGGTTCAGGCGCGTGCGGGCCGAATATTTGCGGCTGCCGGATCTGTGGCTGCCTGTGAGCCGCTATACCGACGGAATTCTGGATCAGTACAGGGTCCCTGCGGAGCTGCGGCAGATTATGCCGAACGGAGCCGATCCTTCGCACTTCAGGCCTTCAGAAGATGCAGAAAACCGGATGCAGACCAGAAAACGCTACGGGCTTTCTCATAACGATTTTGTGCTCATCACCACCACCCGTATTGTGCCCCGAAAAGGCATAGATACCACAATCGATGCCCTGAAGCAGTTGTATCCGAAATACCCGCAGCTGCGGTATGTGGTGGTAGGCAAGGGGGAATCCCGGGAGGAGCTGGAGCGGCACAGCCGGGATGCCGGTCTGGGTGATGTGGTACAGTTTGCCGGAACCGTTCCGTTTGATGAATTGCCCGAACTGTACAGTGCCTGCGATCTTTTTGTGATGGTGCCTAAAACCATTCTGCCTGATGTGGAAGGCTTTGGCATTGTGTATCTTGAGGCCGGTGCCTGCGGGCTTGCGGTAATCGGCAGTAATTCCGGCGGTGTACCCGATGCCGTTGAAGACGGCCATACCGGGCTGATTGTGCCTGAGCAGGACCCCGCTGCCCTGGCAGCAGCCATTGAGCGGATGATAACTGCACCCGAAACCCGCATCGCATTAGGTAAGAACGGGCGCAGGCGCGTAACCGAAAAGTTAAACTGGGACACTACAGCCTTTCAGATTCTCGAACTGCTCAAACAGGCAGACGAGACCATCTTCTAAACAAACGACATGCTTACTGATATCCTCCAGGCCATTCATGGCTGGCTTACTTCTGTTGAAGGTGAAACGATTACGGCCTTCACCATACTGCTTACGCTTTCAACAACGGTTCATATCATCATACGGGTGTGGGTTATCCGGCTGCTTCACAAGCTGGACGAAAATACAGCCAGCGAATGGTACGCTGAAATCATCAAGGCAAAGCTGCCGCAGCGGGCGCTGATGATGGTACCCCTCATCTTTCTGTACCTTGGTATCGATTTTGTGCCGGGCCTCAATGAGGCCTTTGAAGGCTTTGTGACCCGCCTCACTGCATCTCTCATGATTTTGGTTGCAGCCCGTGTAATCGATGCCCTGCTCAGCTCGGTGCATGCCATTTACCGCATGATGCCCAAAGCAGATCAGCGGCCCATCAAATCCTACATTCAGCTGGGTAAGCTGATTGTGTATATATTTGCCCTCATTTTTATTATCGCCAGCCTGTCGGATCAGTCGCCCTGGTACTTTTTGAGCGGAATTGGTGCCATTATGGCCATTTTATTGCTCGTATTCCGGGATACGCTGCTCTCGCTGGTGGCAAGTGTTCAGCTTACCAACAACGATCTGATCCGCATTGGCGACTGGATTGAAATGCCCAATTTCGGTGCCGACGGCGATGTGGTTGATATCTCCCTGAATACCGTTAGGGTGCAGAACTTCGACAAAACCTTCACGGTAATTCCGACACACAAATTTCTGGACCACAGCTTCAGAAACTGGCGCGGTATGAGCGAAGCCGGCGGCCGGCGCATCATGCGCTCCCTTCACATTGACCTTTCCAGCATTCGCTTTTTGAACTACAAAGAAATTCAGCAGCTGCGCAAGACCCATCTTTTGGGCAGCTATATCGAAGGGAAGATGGAAGAAATTATGGCCTACAACGAAAAGCACCTGGGCGATAATCCTTCTGTGCTCACCAACGCGCGCTGGCTTACAAATGTGGGAACTTTCCGCGCGTATGTTATCGAGTATCTTAAGCGGCATCCCCGCTCAAAAAAAGACCTGCTGATGCTTGTGAGGCAACTTGAACCAACCGGGCATGGCCTGCCGCTGCAGATCTATGTGTTTACCAACACCACTGCCTGGGCAGAATACGAAGCAATTCAGGCCGATATTTTTGATCATCTGCTTTCGATACTTCCCGAATTTGGTCTTCGCGTGTATCAGCAGCCTACGGGTGAGGATTTCAAAATGCTGAGCCGCCGCGGTTGAGCCGCCGTTAGAAAGCAGCTCTGCTGCGGTTTAGGGCTTTTGATTTCGGTTGAAAATCGTAACCGCATGATCGGCCGAGAGCATCGCCAGCGGTATGCCGCCCCCGGGGTGCGTTGAGCCGCCAACAAGATACAGCCCGTCGAGGTAAGGCGATTTGTTCCTGGGCCGCATGAAGGCCGAGAACTGATGGTTCGATGAAGTACCGTAAATACTGCCCCGGTTTGAGCGGTAGCGGTCATAAAATTCCTGCGGACTGATGTGTTCCCGAACCTCAATGAACTCCTGCAGGTTTTCCAGCCCGAATTTTTCCAGTTTTTTTATGATGAGGTCGCCGTAATCCCGCGAAAGCTCTTCGGTCCATACTACTTTGTCGGTGAGGTAGGGTGCGTTGATAAGGATGAACAGGTTCGAACAACCCTCAGGGGCATGCCCGGCATCGCTGTAAGAGGTGTTGGCAATGTAGATGGTCGGATCTTCAGGAAGCACTTTCCGCTGGAAGATTTCCGCAAACTCTTTTTCATAATCCCGTCCGAAGAAAATGTTGTGATGTTTGAGCTGCGGGAAGGTTTTTCTGACACCGAGCAGCATCACAAAGCCGGAACAGGAAGGTTCGATATCCGTAAACCTGCTGCGCTTCTTTGATTTTATTACATCTGCATCGAGCAGCTTGGCATAGGTGAAGGTAGCGTCTGAGTTAGAGAAAACAGCATCTGCTTTGTGGGTACTGCCGTCGGCAAGTTCAAGCCCGGACACCGTTTTTTCTTTAGTAGTGATGCGGGTTATATCCGCATTGTAGGTGATTTCCACACCCAGCTCAAGGCAGAGCCTTTCGAGCGCTTCAGCTATTTTATAGAGGCCGCCCTTCACATAATACGCGCCCAGGCAAAGCTCCACATAGGCGATTACGTTGATGGTAGCCGGTGCAAGATAGGGTGAAGATCCGTTGTAGGTCGCAAACCGCTTGAACACCTGCCGCAGATATTCAGATTTAAAACAGCGGTCAACACGCGTGCTTACGGTTGGGAAGGCATCAATCTTGAAGACATCTGATTTTTTCAGATTTTTCAGGTCTTTGATGGTTTGCAGCGGGTTCATGATGAAGGTATCCGCTGTTTTCTGGTACAGGTCGGCGGCGTAACCCAGAAACTTGACGTATTCTTCGCAGTCTTCGGGTGCAAAGGCCGCAATTTGCCCCAGGGTCTGCTGAAGGTTGGCCGAACAGTCGAACACGGTGCCATCGGTCCAGTTATAGCGGCATAGCGGGTTTATGGGCTCAAAACTGAGGTAATCATTCACGTTGCGCCCGCAGTCTTTAAACAGTTTTTCTATTACGAAAAGCATGGTGAGCAGGCTCGGCCCGGTATCAAAGCGGTAGCCGTTTTTTATAATCTGATTCATTTTGCCGCCGGCACTTTCAGTGCGCTCCCAAAGCTTCACCTTATGCCCCTGTGCTGCAAGCCGGGCCGCAGTGCTTAATCCCCCGATTCCGGCACCGATAACGCCAATGTTTTTCTTCATAGCTGAAATTGAATCCTCAATGGTAAGGTTTTTCTTCGTTGAGCTTTATAAAACGCAGATTTGAAATACAGGGTTTGTGCTGCTGCCTGTAAGGGTATCAAGCCGCCAGGTTTGTGCTTAGCTGGCTTAATGTGCTGAGGCTTGCGTATGCGTATGGTATAAGGTCAAAAATAAGCTATTTGTGCCTAATTGTTTGATCTCATTTCAGGCCTGAAACCTGCGTGTGAGTCTTGCAACGGTTTCTATATGATACGTCTGCGGGAACATATCAACCGGTTGTACCCGGTCGATAGTGTACACCCGGCTGAGTTCTGCCAGGTCGCGCGCCATGGTTGCGCTGTTGCAGCTCACATAAATGAGGCGGTCAACGGCGAGTTCGCACAGGGTTTTTACCACATCGGGATGCATACCCGCCCGCGGCGGATCGGTGATAATCACATCAGGCCTGCCATATTTCTGAATGAATTTTCCGGTGAAGACATCTTTCATATCGCCGGTTTCAAAGGCGCAGTTTACAACGTTATTGGCTGCGGCATTTTTCCGGGCATTTTCCACCGAAACGGGGCTCAGCTCGATGCCTACGGCCTGCTTCACCGCATCGGCGGTGTACAGGGTTAGGGAGCCGACGCCGCAGTAGAGGTCGAAGAGCAGGTCGTCGGGGCGAAGGTCCGCAAATTGCCGGGCGGTTTCATAGAGCTGCCCGGCCTGCAGGGTGTTGGTCTGGAAAAAAGTGTTGGCATCGATCCGGAAGAGGTTGGCCCCAAGTTTTTCGGTGATGTATCCGGGCCCGAACAGTACGTTCTCAAAACGCCCCTCAGAACTTGGTGAAGGGGTGTCGTTCACATTGTTAACGATGGTTGTGATTTGCGGAAAGCGTGCAAGCAGGGCTTCGGCAAGGGGCTTCACGATATCGCCACGGTCGGCGAAGGTTACGAGGTTGACCATCAGATCGCCGGTATGATGACCGTTGCGAACCATTACATGCCGGATAAAACCCTGTTTTTTTACGGGGTTGTAGGAGCTGATGTCGTGTTTGAGGGCGTAGCTTCTCACAAAATCCATAATTTCGAAAGAAACGGGAACCTGAAGATGGCACTCTTCCAGGTTCAGAATGCGGTCGAAGCGGCCGGGTGCGTGCATGCCTGCGGCCACATCTTTGTCGGTGAAGGTGATGCCGCTGTCGATTTCCTCCCGCGTGAGCCAGCGCCGGTCGCCGAAGCTGTACTCCATTTTATTGCGGTAGTGCAGCTGTTGCGGCGCGGCAAGCACGGGTAGCGGAATCACATCCCTGAGCCCGCCGATGCGGTGCAGGTGATCCTCCACGTGCTGCCGTTTGAAGCGCAGCTGCTCGGCATAGCTAACATGCTGCCAGGTACAGCCTCCGCATACTGATGCGTGCCGGCACACCGGTTGTACCCGGTCCGGTCCCTCTTTGAGAACTTCGATCAGCTGACCTTCAAAAAAAGATTTCCGTTTTTTGATGATGCGCACCTTCACATGGTCGCCGGGTGCGGTATTTTTAACAAAGCAGGCGCGGTCTTCCAGCCGGCCAAATCCTTTCCCTTCAAAAGCAGCAGATTCAATGGTGAGTTCAGCAGTGTGCCCTTTTTTGACAGCCATGTGTTCGCTTAAATTGGTGAGTTCAGTGTGTGATGAAAATGATTTCGAATCCGCTCAGATTATTGGCGAATCGCTGTTTTGGGCATAAAATGTTTCAGCCTGAAAATACAGCGACTGAAATTCCCCTATATGATTGGCCAGCTCCAGCATGGTTGATTCGAGCTGCTGTGCCATCACCCGGTTAATCTCAGACAGAAGTTTAATGGCAATTTGCGGGTGCCTTTTCTCAAGTGCTCTGAAATCAGGATTAAAAAAGCCCAGTACAACGGTTTCACCCGCTGCCCTCGCCGAGCTCATACGGCGCATATCGTGCGCCAGGCTCAGATTGCCGAAGGTGTCAGGGCTTGTGAGCCGGAAAGAGCTTCCGATTTGAGTTCCCTTCTCATTTTCCACAAAAAGCTCAACGGAGCCGCTTTCAATAATATAAAAGCCGTTTCCGGGATCTTTAATGTGGTAAATCATTTCCCCGTCGGCATACACACGGCGGTGGCATAGCTGCAGAAACTCGTAGGTTTCCGTGTGGGAGAGGTTTTTGAGAAAGGCCGAATTAAACACAATATTGGCCTGATTGCGCATGGTTTTGAGGAATCCGTTTTTTTTGAGCATAGCCAATGATGTTGAGTAAGCGGGTTTTAGGAGTAAGTGAAGCGGTTCGCAGGGAGCTGCTCAGAAGGAGTGCCCGATGCCAAAGTGAATATTGCGGCGGTCCAGCAATGAGGTGCCCGGCTCGTTGCCGAGATCGGTTACCCGGTAAGCAAAATCAACGCGGAAAACCACGAATTCCCAGTCGAGGCGCAGACCGATTCCGGAACCTACGGCTATTTCGCGCCAGAAAGTGTTCAGGCTGAATTTGCCTTCGTCAATTTCGTTTCTTGGGCCGGTCCAGACGTTTCCGAAATCGGTGAAGGCGGCAAAAATCCAGTTCGTACTGAGGAAGTTTCGGGAAAAGGTATTTCTGTACTCAAGATAACCGGCCAGCTTGATATCGCCCCCGTTGATGGGGTTCAGGTTCCGGTCGTTGGTACCGGGCCCGAGTGTGAGCGGGTTCCAGCCGCGGATATCGTTGGAGCCGCCGGCAAAGAAACGCCGGTTAAGGGGGATGGTTCTGCTCAGGCCGTAAGGATAGGCAAGCCCCACAAAGCCGCGCCAGGCAAAAACGGAGTTGTTTCCTATGGGGTAATATTGCCTGTAATCGAGAGAGCCCTTCACAAACTGACTGTAGCTGAGGTCGCGCCCGCTGCCGCTGAAGGAAGGGAAGGTGCCGCGCAGGGAATCAGGGCGTTCAAAGAAGGTTTCCTCAAGCAGCCGAGGCAGGTTGCCCCCGATTTCGACACTTGTTTCAAGAAAGAACCCGCGGTCGCGCCGGATGGGGTGAGTGGCCGCGTTGCGAAAGGTATATCGCGTGAGGGAATTGATCTGAGGTCGGTAGTCTTCCAGGATGAGCTGCAGAAACAGCGGGTCGGTCGTGGTTTCTTCGAGTACTTCCCGGAATGCCGGGGTGATGTTGGCATCGAACCATTCCAACTCCAGCAGATCGAAAAAGCTGGTTGTAGTCTGATCGTGGTTGGCCTGAAAGCGCATACTGAAGCGCACATTGTCATCAACGGTAAAATTGATCTGCCGGATTTGCCCGTAACTGAGCTGAAAGCGGGTGCGGGGGTTTAGGAAGCGGGTATCGTTGTTGAAACCGGCAAAGGGGAAAGCAAAGCGGGGGAAGCTATAATTTACGAAGGTTTCAATACTACGCGGGTTCTCCTGATTACCCTCGATAAACTCGTAGCTTGTGTTGAGCCCAAGCTCGAAGCGCTCTGCAGAGCCGAAAATGTTGTTGTTGCTGTACTGAAGCCCGGCGCCCAGGCCCAGCCCGATACGCTGCATCCCAAAAAAATCAGCCCGAAGCTGATGCCGGGGCAGGGTTTCCAGATCGAAATAAACGGGTAGAAACTCGCTGCTGTAATCGGGCAGCCCGCCGCCTTCACTGAGGCTGAACTGCCGCAGGCTGAGCATCCCCAGCGTCTGAAACTGATTCACGGTTGACATATACAGCTGGTTGTTGAACCGCTCGCCGGGGGTGAAAAGTACCCGCTGCTGCATCAGCCGCGAACGGGTGCGGGTGTCGGGTTCAATGTTGATGATCATCTGCCAGGGCTCGAAGGTTACCGGCGGCCCGCTGAGCGTATCCGATACAAAGTTGCCGGCCGTTGACTGTGGTGCCGACAGGTTGATACGCACATCCCCAAAGTAAAAAACAGAGCCGGGCTTTACCCGGAAGGCGAGATCCAGATTAAGCGGGTCCTCACGCTCCCGCCTCACCTGAACAACAATGGAATCCCGGTTTGCGGAGGCATATCCGTTGTTGTGCAGCATGCTGAGAATGCGGTTACGCTCCTCGCTGATCAGATCAACAGAGTAAATCCGGTTTGAAACAAAAGTACTGTCGTTAACCGGCTCGCTGAAGCGAATGAGCTGACTGCGCGACAAAAACCGCTCCAGAGTACGCTCGTCTTCAAACTCCGGGATTCCGGAAAAGCTCACGGTACGCATCACAGAGGGCTCGCCCTCATCTATCCTGAAAATTACCTGCCAGCGATTGCGCCGAAGTTCGCGGATTTCTGATTCAATGGTTGCTTCGAGGTAGCCGTTGTTGTTGTAAAAGATGCGGAGCCGTTCAACATCCTGCGCGATGGTTGCACTGTTAATCATGCGCGGAGCTTCTCCCAGCCGCGAGCTGATGCGGTTGAGGCCAAGCCAGAGTGTGGCCCCCGGAATGCTGAATATCTCACGGTTGGTGCGGGTCCGCACAACGGTCTGAAGCACACCATTACTGATGGCATCGTTGCCGTTAAACTGAACTGACCTTACAAGCCCTTCGGGCTCACTTCTGTTATCCGGCTGTACCTGTGTAATTTTGGCTGCGTTGGCGTGTACAGATGGGGCAAAAAGAAGCAGAAATAAAAGCACAAGGCGGAAAAGGCCCGAAGGGTTTACCCTATTAACCCAATTTACCCAATCGGATACAGACAGCAAGAAACGGGCGGAAGTCAAAAGTGTGAAATTTTATCAGCATTAAGGTGTAAGACGTACAAATATACGGGAAACTACAGCAAAGATTTTGTTTGCAAAGGCCTGTTTCCCGAAAACAAAAACGGCTGCACGTTTCCGTACAGCCGTTTTTGAAGGTCTTAAATTGCAGCCTGCTAATGGCTTAAAGCGCCTTTAGCAGGCTGCCGGAAATCAGACGTCGTCGTAATCGAAGCCGTCGTCTTCTTCACCATGGAAAAAATCTTCTTTCATGATGTAATCAGGCCAGATTTCTTCGATACTTTCGTAAGGGGTGTCATCTTCTTCGTCGAGTTCATACAGGTTGTCGATAACCTGCTGCGGACATCCGTTGCGCTCTCCCCACTCGATAAGCTCTTCGCGGGTAGCGGGCCAGGGAGCTTCTTCCAGAGTCGCGGCTAATTCAACTGTCCAGATCATAGGGTTTTAATATTGGCTGTTTGTGAAAAGGGATATGGTTAAAAAAAAGAGTAAGCTGTACTGAAGTCCCGAAACGGGGTTTTTCGTTTGAAAGTATTGGATTACAGCAAATCTTAATAAAATTATGATTTTAAATAAAGTGTTGTTTTTGCAGGGTTTTGGCTTTTTGAGGTTCTGAAAACGAACCTTGTTCCCATGTCTTTTGCCGATTGCGAACTTCAAGCTTTGCCGATGATAGATAGCAGCCTTCAGGACGAACGATCTCATATTCATCAGCTGATCAGAGACCGGGTTACATAGGTTTTGATTTCGGTCGAATATAAAGCATTTTTAGTAATTTCAGCACAAATATTCAGATGAATAAATAAGCCTTCAGGGCTGTGCAGCACTGTATTTTTATAAGCCTGCCTTTCTGCTTGTGGTTTCAGCAGGGTTTCAGACAGCGCCCTAATTGGAAATGTTATCCGATTGCAATAGTTCGTATATTGCCGGACTGAAACAAGCTTTGTTTCAAAACCACCATCACACATTTTTTGGAGACAACACATGGGTTCATTTGGCGGACTTGAAATTGCCGTTATTGTAATGGTCATTTTACTTCTTTTCGGAGCCAAGAAAATACCGGAACTCGCCCGCGGCCTTGGTCAGGGTATTAATGAGTTCCGCAAAGCATCCAACGAAATCAAGAGTGAAATCGAGCAGGGCTCACGCGAAGGCGATAGCCGCAGCAACAACAGCAGCACCGATCAGAAAGAAAAAACTTCAACCGGTAACTAAGCTGCCTGCCGGCTGAATCAGGAGCACTACTCAGCCTTTAAGCAGCGGTGAAAACCCAATTCATCTATTTTGCAGCCAACTGATATCCGGCACACACAGCGGCTCATCAGCAAGGGTGATCACTCTGCTGAAGCACATGTGAGCCGGCAGCTCGACCTCATTGAGCGCGAAAACCCCGGGCTGAATGCCTTTACGAGCGTTGCCGCAGCGCAGGCGCTTGAGCAGGCCCGGGAAGTTGACCAAAAGCAGCGTGAAGGCACGGCAGGGCGCCTTGCCGGTGCCGTTATCGGTATTAAGGAAGCCATTGTGGAGAAGGGCCGGATCTGCACGTCCGGCTCCAAAATGCTGGCCAATTTCGAGAGTGTTTACGATTCAACGGCTGTAGAGCGCCTTCGCGCCGAAGACGCCATTCTCATCGGCCGCCTGAATATGGACGAGTTCGCAATGGGGTCATCTACCGAGAACTCGGCCTTTGGCATCACCCGGAACCCGGCCGATCGCTCTAAAGTGCCGGGCGGCTCCTCGGGCGGCAGCGCCGCAGCTGTTGCAGCGGGCTTGTGCCATGCCGCACTCGGCTCCGATACCGGCGGCTCGGTTCGTCAGCCGGCATCCCTCTGCGGCGTAGTGGGCCTCAAACCCACCTATGGACGCATCTCGCGCTACGGACTCATCGCTTACGCCTCTTCCTTCGATTGCATCGGACCGCTCACGCAAAGCGTCGAAGACGCTGCGCTGCTGCTCAGCGTGCTTGCCGGTCACGACCCGAAAGATGCGACCTCATCGCGGCAGCCGGTGCCCGATTACGCCGCCCTCAGCGAAACACTGCCGGCGGGTATCCGCGTGGGGCTGCCCGAAGAATATTTCGGCGAAGGCCTCGATCCGGAGGTCAAAAATCTGGTGATGCAGCAGGTTGAAGCCCTCAAAGCAGCCGGCGCTGTGCCGGTGCCGATAAGCCTGCCGCACACGCCCTACGCCGTGGCCACCTACTACATACTTGCCACTGCCGAAGCCTCGAGCAACCTCGCGCGCTTCGACGGCATCCGCTACGGCCACCGTGCCGACCGCGGCAAAATGCTCGAAGAGCTCGCCGCTGAGAATAAACAGCTTCAGAAAAACGGCGGAAATACGGCCACTGTGGATAGCGCCCTCATCCGGCTCTACAAGCAAAGCCGCACCGAAGGCTTCGGTCCGGAGGTCAAACGCCGCATCATGCTTGGCACCTACGTGCTCAGCGCGGGCTACTACGACGCCTACTACGGCAAGGCGCAGCGCATCCGCCGCCTCATTCAGCAGGATTTCCTCGACGCCTTCCGCTCATGCGATGTCATTCTTTCGCCCACCTCGCCCACAACGGCTTTCGGCATAGGCGAAAAAACCGACGACCCGCTGCAGATGTACCTCAGCGATATCTACACCATTTCTGCAAACCTCGCCGGCATCCCGGCCATGAGCATGCCCGCAGGCCTGCACCCCGCCGACGGCCTTCCCGTTGGCGTGCAGCTGATGGCCCCGCACTTCCGCGAAGACCTGCTCTTTGCTGCCGGCCGCGAACTCGAACGCGCGCAGCAGTCAGCCGGCTGAGGTTTAAGCCGCATCATTCTCAAAGCCATCCGGAGTTGTTTCGGGTGGCTTTTTTTAAAGGGGGGATGTGTTTCCGGCACACCCCAAACCCCGGGCCGGAACGCCCCTTTTGCCGGAGGCCGGCCCTGTTCACCCGAAACGATTCACCGGGCCTAAAACGATGCTGACGGATTGTCGGTTAATCCCTCAGTTCATACTGCAATAACGCCCAATCCCACAACGAAACGTACTGCATGTCAGCACCGCCTGCATCGCCGCTGCCCGCACAAAAACTTGCCCTCTACTGGGGCATGGCTGCGGTCATTCTGCTGGTCTGGGTACTTGCCATGTTCCGGCTTGGCTGGTGGGCCATGTTTGCGGACACCTGGCCGCTCACCCTCACCATGGTGTTCGGCTCCTTCATTGCCGGCGCAACCGCAGAGGGCGGCGGGGCCGTTGCCTTTCCCGTTTTCACCAAAGCCTTCGGGGTAGCCCCGCACGACGCCAAAATCTTCAGCTTCATGATTCAGTCGTTCGGCATGACCATGGCCGGCCTGGTGATTTATCTGCGCAAAATACCGGTGCTGTGGCACGTAATCGGCTTCGGGCTTGCGGGCGGGGTGGTTGGTTTAATTTTGGGTGATGCATTTCTCGTTTTACCCAACCCCTACCCTAAACTCTTTTTCTCGCTGGTGGCCGGGGTATTCGGGTTTTTCCTGATCTACAACCGCTGGATTGTGAACAACAAGCCTGCCGAGCACATCCGGCTCAGGCGCGGTGTGCAGATCGGCCTTTTTGCCGTAACCGGCCTCATGGGCGGCATGGTGTCGTCGGTGATCGGGGTGGGCATCGACATGCTCACCTTCATCCTGCTCACGCTCATGTTCGGGGTTAATGAGAAAATCTCGACCCCGACCACCGTCGTGATGATGGGGCTGCTCTCGGTGTTCGGCTTCCTCTGGTACGGCGCCGTTAAGCAGGAAATCAATCCCGAAGTGTGGCAGTACTGGATGAGCTGTGTGCCTGTTGTCATTTTCGGGGCCCCCTTCGGAGCCTGGGTGTGCAGCAAAATAAAGCGCGATCAGCTGCTGTACCTGCTGCTGCTGCTCATTGCGGTCGATCTCGGCAGCACCTTATGGGTTGTAGCCATGACCCCGGAGCGCATCCTCTTTCTGGTCGTTTCTTCTCTGGTGGCATCTGCCCTGTTTTATCTGCTGCTGCGCATGCGGCGCTACGTTACCGATCATTAGCCGCCGCACAACTGAAATCCCGAACTTAGGCTGCTAATTTGTATATTCTTTTAGCTTAAGGGCTTAGCCCGGCTTAAGTTATTCAAACCGGCAGCAGTTCAAAAAAACAGAACGTTTCAGGGCGGGGATGCGATACCATCGATGCAGGGCATCAGATGCAGGCAGTCCAGGTTTTGGATCGAGTCGTTTTTCAGTATCAGCGCCGGGTTTTCATCATTTGATCTGACTGTATTTTTTATGAAAAAAACCAATCTAACAACGCTTCTGATGCTGGTTTTGCTGCTTGCAGGGAGTATGACGCTGCAGGCACAGGATCAGCTGCGCGACTGGGAAATCCGCGCAACCGAAATTGATCCCTCCAACTACTACGGCATCACCGTGGCCAACGGCATGGTCGGGCTGGTGACCTCGCACGAGCCGCTTCGCGTGAGCGATACCGTGCTGAACGGCATCTACGATCAGTACGGGCGCGGGCGGGTTTCCAACATCCTGCGGGTGTTCAACTTTGCGGGTATGGAGCTGAATATCGACGATCAGTTCATTACCGCGCAGCAGGTTACCAACATGCAGCAGCGGCTCGATATGCGCCGCGCCTTTGCCGAAACGACTTTCGATGTGGGCCGCAAAGCGAGCGTGCGCTACACCGTTCGGGCACTGCGGAACCTGCCCTTTACTTCCATGATTGAGCTGGAAGTAACGGCCCGCGAAAATATCACCATGCGTGCCGCAAGCCGCATTGAGGCGCCCGCGCACCTGCGCGATGTGCGGCAGTTCTATCAGGAAGTGGACCGTCCGCATGTGAACATCCCGATTATGACGTCGGTTGCCCAAAGCCCGACGGGCCGGCACACCGTAGCTGCGGCATCCACCTTTTTGTTCAGCGAGGAGCAGCGTCCGCATCTTGTACATGAAGACTGGGACCACGACATGCACCGGGTGCATTTCACCAAAGAGCTGCGGGCGGGGGAGACCTACCGCTTTACCGTGCTCAGCAGCGTAATCGGTACCGAGCACGTGGCCGACCCGCACAACGAAGCCGAGCGCCTGAGCCTGTTCGCCATGCTCGAAGGCCGCGACCGCCTGATTATGCGCCATGAGCGCGAGTGGGAGCGCCTCTGGGAAAGCGACATTATTATTGAGGGCAACCTGCAGGATCAGATTGATGTGCGCTCAGCCCTGTACCACCTGTACAGCTTTGCCCGCGAAGGCACGGCCTACAGCCTGTCGCCCATGGGCCTCTCCGGGCTGGGCTACAACGGGCACGTGTTCTGGGATACCGAACTCTGGATGTACCCTCCGCTGCTGATGCTGCAGCCCGAAATCGCCAAATCGCTGATCCGCTACCGTTTCGAGCGCAAAGAGGCCGCGCGAATGAAAGCCTTCGCCAACGGCTACCGCGGGGTGATGTTCCCCTGGGAATCGAACGATACCGGGCAGGAAGCAACGCCGGTATGGGCGCTTTCAGGCCCGTTTCAGCATCACATTACGGCCGTGGTGGGCATCGCTTTCTGGAACTATTACCGCGTAACGCAGGATATGGATTTCCTGCGGGAGATGGGCTACCCGCTGCTGCGCGAGGTGGCCGAGTTTTGGGTGAGCCGCGTGGATGAGGGAGAGAACGGCGCCTACCATATCATTAATGTGATGGCAGCCGATGAGTGGGCTGAAAATGTGGATGACAACGCCTTCACCAACGGCGCGGCCATAAGCGCGCTGCGTTTTGCGACGCAGGCCGCGGAGCTGCTCGGCCAAACCCCTGATCCCAAGTGGATGGAAATCGCCAACGGGCTGCCCATCCTGCAATTCGAAGACGGCACAACACGGGAGCACGCCACCTACGAGGGCGAGCTGATTAAGCAGGCCGATGTGAACCTGCTCTCCTTCCCGCTCGACATCATCCGCGACCCCGATCAGATCCGGAAGGATCTGGAGTACTACATCCCGCGTGTGGGTGCGGGTCCGGCCATGACGCACTCGGTTTTTGCCACGCTGTACGCGCGCCTCGGTGATGAGCGCCGGGCCTACGAGCTGTTCCACCGGGCGTACCGGCCCAACGAGCTGCCGCCCTTCGGCGTGATAGCCGAGGATGCCGGCGGTACCAATCCGTACTTCGCAACCGGTGCCGGCGGCATGCTGCAAACCGTGCTTTCCGGTTTCGGCGGTCTCGAAATTACGGACACCGGCATCAAGCAGCTGGAGACCCCTCTGCCGCGCGCCTGGCGCAGCCTCACGATTACAGGCGTGGGCCCCGGGCGGGAAACCTTCCGCAACAACCG
>NZ_JAIUMX010000011.1:0-56773 GCF_022565315.1 Cyclonatronum sp.
AAGACAGATACACCATCACACCAATAAACAATCTGTAAATCATGGCAACTGAAACCTTCTATTACGACAACAAGATTGTCCGCAATTTCGCAATTGCGACGGCAATTTGGGGTATAGTAGGGATGCTGGTAGGTATCATAATAGCTATCAAGCTGTTCGCGCCGAACTTCCTGGGCTTCATTCCGGAGCTCTCGTACGGCCGCCTGCGTCCGCTGCACACCAACGCCGTTGTATTTGCCTTTGCCGGCAACGCCATTTTCCTGGGGGTCTATTATTCACTGCAGCGCCTTTGCAAGAGCCGCATGTGGAGCGACACCCTGAGCAAACTTAACTTCTGGGGCTGGCAGGCAATTATTGTTTCTGCGGCACTTACACTTCCTTTGGGTTTCACTCAAAGCAAAGAGTATGCAGAGCTTGAGTGGCCTATCGCCATTGCCATCGCCGTAGTTTGGGTGATTTTTGGCGTAAATATGATGATGACTATTTACAAGCGCCGCGTGAAGCACATGTATGTGGCCATCTGGTTCTACATTGCAACTTTCATTACAGTTGCCGTGCTGCACATTGTAAACAACCTGGTGCTCCCGGTTGATATGCTCAAGAGCTATTCCATGTTTGCAGGCGTGCAGGATGCACTGGTGCAGTGGTGGTACGGGCATAATGCGGTTGCGTTCTTCCTTACGACTCCGTTTTTGGGTTTCATGTACTACTTCATTCCCAAAGCGGCCAACCGTCCGATTTTCTCCTACCGGCTGTCGATTGTCCACTTTTGGGCGCTGATTTTTATCTACATCTGGGCCGGCCCCCATCACCTGCTGTACACTGCCCTTCCTGGCTGGGCGCAGTCGCTGGGCGTTGTGTTCTCGGTGATGCTCATCGCCCCTTCCTGGGGTGGTATGATTAACGGTCTGTTTACGCTTCGCGGCGCCTGGGACCGCGTACGTCAGGATCCGGTTCTGAAATTCCTTGTGGTAGGTGTTACTGCCTACGGTATGGCTACTTTTGAGGGCCCGATGATGTCCTTCAAGAGTGTAAACGCCATCACCCACTATACTGACTATGTAATCAGCCACGTACATACCGCGGCCCTTGCCTGGAACGGCGGCCTCACCTTTGCGATGCTGTACTTCATTATTCCGCGCATTTTCGGAACCAAGCTGCACAGCCTCAAGCTGGCGAACTTCCACTTCTGGGCGGCCACCATGGGTATGGTGATTTACGTAATCCCCATTTACTGGGGCGGCATCACACAGTCGCTGATGTGGAAAGAATTCACTGCCGACGGCACCCTGATGTACCCGAACTTTATGGAAACGGTGACCCACCTGATCCCGATGTACATCGCCCGTACCCTGGGCGGAACCCTGTACTTCACCGGTGTGCTGGTTGGTTCCTACAACCTGTTCATGACCATGAAGCAGGGCAGCCTGATTGCCGACGAAAAAGCTGAGGCACAGGTTGCTGTTGCCGAATCTGCGGCCCGCAAGGAAAGCACTTTCCACCGCTGGCTGGAGTCCAAGCCAACGCTGTTCACCATACTCACAACCGTTGCTATTCTTATCGGTGGTATTGTTGAGTATGTGCCTACCGCCCTTATCAGCTCGAATGTACCGACCATTGCGAGCGTACAGCCTTACACCCCGCTTGAACTCGAAGGCCGCGATATTTACATCGCTGAAGGTTGTGTGGGTTGCCATTCCCAGATGATCCGCCCGTTCCGCTCAGAAACCGAGCGCTATGGGGAGTACTCCAAAGCCGGTGAATTTGTGTACGACAGGCCCTTCCTTTGGGGATCGAAGCGTACCGGCCCCGACCTGCACCGTGTAGGCGGCAAGTATCCGGATTCATGGCATTACATGCACTTTATGAATCCTTACTCTACCTCACCGGGCTCCATCATGCCGGCTTACCCCTGGTTTGCTGAACGCACCACGAATGTGGACCGCATCCCGGCAAAAATCAGAACCCTGCAGCGCCTGGGCGTGCCCTATGCTGAAGGATTTGACCAGGATGCCATTGCGCATTACGAGCGTCAGGCCCGTGAAATTGCTGAAGGCCTTGCAGGCAGCGGTTTCAACGTGGAGTGGAACAGTCAGATGGTAGCCATGATCGCCTACATGCAGCGACTTGGAACCGATATTAACGCAAGCCCGGAAGGCCGCGCACACGCAATTCCTCTCAGAGATGACGCTCAGGCTGCATCTGCTACTGCGAGCCAGGACTAACCCCAACCAAAACTGAGACAACACTATGCGACGCGACGTTTTGGAGACTATTGCGGGGATTGAAATCTTCCCCCTGATTTCCCTGGTCATTTTTGTCGGGTTCTTTGCCCTGATGCTCTTTTATGTTACAACCATGAGCAAGGGAAAAGTTGAAGAGCTCGAAAATATGCCCCTTAGACCCGACTCTGACGAGGACGATATTTTCACCGCCGATCCTAAGGAAAAGAGGAACTGACAATGGCAGAACAACCGAATAAACCAAAAAACGAAACCGATAAGAACCTCATCCTTGATGATGAGCGCGACCTGCTCATGGATCATGAGTACGACGGCATTCAGGAGCTGGATAACAACATGCCGCCCTGGTGGCTGTATGGCTTCTATATAACCATTGTGTTTGCAGTGGGCTATCTGCTGTACTACGATGTGCTGGGCTGGGGCCCTTCACAGGAAGAAGAATACGAGATTGAAATGGCAATGGCAGCCGAGCGCTTCGGAAGCATTGCTCAGGAAAGTTTCGACTTCTCTCAGGCAGTGCTGCTCACTGATGCTGCCAGCCTTGAGCGCGGCCGTGAAGTGTTCAACGCTTCAACCAACCTGTGTACTACCTGCCACGGGCAGAACGCGCAGGGTCTGGTAGGTCCTGACCTGACCAACGACTACTGGAAGCACGGCTGCGACCTGGAGTCACTCATCGTAAGCATCAAGGTAGGGTTTCCTAACCGCGGGATGCCCGCTTATGGCAGCACCGTGCGCATTGCCGATGACGACCTCGTGAAGCTTGCGAGCTACATCGTCTCGCTGCGCGGCAGCAACCCGACCGGAGCCAAAGCACCGGACATGAGCCGCTCGGTACTTTGCGAAGAACCGGCACCGGTGGAAGAAGCAACCGCTGAGGAGTAGCATTCAGCTGAAGAATCAAGGCTCATCAGCACTTGCAGCTGATGAGCCTGTTTCTGCATTATTATTGAAACACCGGCACAAATGCTATTATCTCTGCACCGCTCAGCGACCGGAAAGCGCGGTTTCGTGCAACAGTATTATTTCAGACGCCCTGTTCCGATGCGGGAGATCCCAAACCCGCACCAACCCGGAAAGACAGCTCAACCTGCCCAACCGATATTATTATCAGAAATTGTTCAACGCACCGGGTTAATCCCGGATATTTAAGAAAAAAGGCAACATCATGAGCAAAGCAAATCAGAAAGAGATCAATCCCATCACACAAGAAGAAAGCTACCGGGATTTTGTTTCTACCATAACCGAAGACGGAAAACGAAACTGGATTTACCCCAAAAAGCCCGACGGGCGCCTGTACAAGCTGCGTACCTACCTGAGCTGGCTGCTTCTTGGGTTTTTATTTGCGGGCCCTTTCATCACCATCGGCGGCAACCCGCTGCTGCTGCTCAATATCTTTGAGCGTACCTTTGTGATTTTTGGCGTCGTATTCTGGCCGCAGGATTTCTACCTGTTCTTTCTGGCCATGATCAGCCTCATTGTTTTTGTAGTGCTTTTTACCGCCATTTGGGGCCGGCTTTTTTGCGGCTGGGCATGCCCGCAAACCATTTTTATGGAGATGCTTTTCCGAAAAATCGAATATGCCATTGAAGGCGACGCCACACAACAGCGCCGCCTGAATGAAGCCCCGATGAGCCGGGAAAAGTTTTTCAAAAAAGCAGCCAAGCATACCATCTTTGTGGCCATTGCCCTGCTGATTGCCCACACCTTTATGGCTTATGTGATCGGCAAAGATCAGGTACTCGAAATTGTGATGGCCGGCCCTGCCGAGAACTTTACCGGCTTTCTGGCAACCATGGTGTTCACCGCCCTGTTTTACGGCGTATTCTCCCGATTCAGAGAGCAGGTTTGTCTCGTAGCCTGTCCCTACGGCCGCTTTCAGTCGGTTTTGGTGGATAACGACAGCATTGCCGTAACCTACGATTTTGCCCGGGGTGAAGGCCTCAAAGGCCGCGCCAAAGTAGGTGCCCGCCAAAAAATTGACGGTGTTGTAACCAACTACGCCAAAAACAGCGACACCCAAACCGAGGTGTACGGCGATTGTATCGACTGTGCACAGTGTGTGAAGGTTTGCCCTACCGGTATCGACATCCGCAACGGTATTCAGCTGGAGTGCATCAACTGCACGGCCTGTATCGATGCCTGTAACGATGTAATGCGTAAAATCGGCAAGCCGGAAGAGCTGGTAACCTACACCTCTTACAATGCCGTCAAAAACGGAGACAAACCCAACTTCTTCACTACAAGGGTAAAAGCGTATATCGCCGTTTTCACCATCATCTTTTCCCTGTTCCTGTACCTGTTTGTTACGCGCCCGGAAGTGTACACCGTGATTTTACGGGAACCCGGTATGCTTTACAACGAGCTGCCCGGCGACCGCTTCTCAAACTTCTACAACGCCAAATTTTTCAACAAAACCTTTAACGATACCGAAGTTGAACTCCGTTTGATCAGCCCTGCCGGTGAAATTCAGTGGCTTGGTGAGCAACGTACGGTGCCTGGGCAACAGCAGGTCGAAAACCGCATCATGGTTTTCCTTGACCGCGGTCAGCTCACAGGCGCTCAAACAGAGGTCGAATTTGGTGTGTATTACGATGGCCGCCGGATACAAACCCTGCGTACCAATTTTATCGGGCCGCCTCCCGGCAGATAGCCCCCTTTTCAAGTTCAAACCTCAACACAACAAAACCCTTCTGAATTATGGATTCACCACAAGCTCAAAAAAAAGAATGGAAGTGGCCCCTGGGCATCTTTCTGTTTTATATGACCTTCGTAATCGGAACCCTGAGTTTCGTGATCTTTACGTTCACCCAAAAAACCGATCTGGTGATTGAGCAGTACTACGAAGCAACCATCACCTATCAGGATCACATCGACAAGGCAAAACGTGCTAACAGCCTTGCTGAGCCGGTACAGTTTAACATGCAGGGCCGGGATGTTGCTATCACGTTTCCCTCCTTTATGCAGGCCGAAGGGCTAAACGGTGAAGTGCACTTGTACCGGCCTTCAGGCTCAAGTTTGGATGAGCTGCTGCCCCTAAGTACCGATGAATATGGCGTACAGCACCTTTCTTTTGAAGACAGAACCCCCGGCCTGTGGCGCGTTAAAGTTGAATGGTCATTCGACGGTTTGGCCTATTACACTGAGAAAGACCTGTTCATACAGTAACATTTTCAGCTGCCAACCGGCAAGCACAGGGCAAACTGCAGCCTTTGCGTTTGGATTCGTAAAAAAGCCTGTCTTTTAGGAAAAGGCAGGCTTTTTTGTGCAAAAGACAACCTCATCAGCGGTTTAATTTCTTCATGAGAATGAGCGCTGAGTTCGTTAACTTCACCTGTTAACAAGCCGTAGCAGGCTATTTCCAATTTTGTTTAACGAATGCTAAAGCACTCACTCCCGTGCACAGTATAACTCATGCACGATTACTGTTACCTGTTACGAACGAAAAAAAATCCCACCCTGACAAGAATCTTTTTATGGTAGAATCAATGACCGGTTTTGGCCGGGCTCAGGTACAAGCCGAAGGATATTCCGTTGAAACGGAAATCCGGTCTGTAAACAACCGATACTGTGATGTAAGCATCAAACTGCCGGGCGAATTTCAGCACCTTGAGCAGCCCGTTCGCAGCAGCCTTCAGCAGCAGTTCGGACGAGGCAAAATTACGGTCAGCGTAAAATTGGAACAAATTCAGGCCCTGGCACCCCGCATAAGTATTAACAAAGAAATGGCGGCCTCTTACTATAAAGCCTTAACCGAACTTGGCGAAACGCTCAACATTCCTGATAAACCAGGCTATAGGGAGCTGCTCAGCTTCAACGATATTTTCAGCCGTGAAGGGATGAGCGAAGAGGAGCAGACCCTGATTTCCGGCATTATTCAGCAATCTGTGGATGAGGCTACCGTGCTGACCTTAAACATGCGCCGGAATGAAGGCGCCGAGCTTGCAAAGGATCTGTTTGACCGGCTCGATCAGATTGACCGCATCACCGGTGAAATTCTTCTGCTTTCTGAGGGCCGTGCAAGTGACGCAAGGACCAAGCTTCAGGAAAGGGTTACAACCCTGCTTTCAGACGATTCCTATGATAAAGAACGGCTCGAACTTGAAATTGCACTTCTCGCCGACAAACTCGATATCACCGAAGAGATTGTGCGCCTGCGCTCCCACCTTGTTTTCTTCCGTGAAGCCCTTCAGGGACAACAGTCAGCCGGGCGCAAGCTTAACTTCCTGATGCAGGAAATGCTGCGGGAAATCAACACCATAGGCTCAAAATCCTACAGTGCCGAAATCGCCCATAAAGTGGTTGATGTGAAGGAAATAATCGAAATAATCCGCGAACAGATTCAAAACCTGGTGTAAGCCATGCTCGAAAAAAAGCCGCAAAACATGGGCAAAGGAAGCGTAGTGGTGATAACGGCTCCCAGTGGGGCCGGAAAAACGACGCTGGCCAAAAAGCTGCTGGCGGAATTTGAGCAGCTCGTTTTTTCAGTTTCTGCCACAACCCGCAAACCGCGAGCCCGTGAAGTTCACGGTAAGGACTATTACTTTTTCGACCGTGCTGAGTTTGAAGCCCATATCGCAAAAGGTGATTTCCTGGAGTGGGAGGAATTCTACAACGGCTCTCTCTACGGCACCCTTCGAAGCGACGTTGAAAATCACATAAAAAATGGCTACTTTGTCCTGTTCGATGTTGAAGTAAACGGAGCGCTCAATCTGAAAAATGTTTACGGCAGTTCCTGCCTATCCGTTTTCATCAAGCCTCCCTCCATGCAGGTTCTTGAAAGCCGGCTTCGCAGCCGCGGCACTGAATCAGAAGAAACCCTAAGCCTGCGTCTGGAAAGGGCCCAAATGGAACTGCAACAGGCCGGTGTTTTTGACGCCATTGTAGTAAATGATGATTTTGACCTCGCCTATACTGCTGTCAGAGAACTGATCATCAGCTTCACCGGCTGCAGTTACTAAACTTCAGCAACAGCTTTTTTTATTCCCTTAACAATCCGCAAATACCGCTATGTCAGCACGTGCACTTGATGTTGAAAAAATCCAGGACTCAACCGGAAACCTGTACGAGTCAATCGTAATTATGGGCAAACGCTCCCGTCAGATTTCGGCCCGTGAGAAAATGGAGCTGGATGAAAAACTCCGTTATTTCGAAGGTTTTGAAGAAGAAGACGAGTTTTCTTTCAATGAAGAGCAGGAACGTATCTCCAAAGAGTATGAGCGCAGGCCGCATCCCGTTGTCCGTTCTGTTGAAGAATTCCTGGACAGTAAAGTGGCTTACCGCTACCCCGACAATCAATAGTTTTTCAGGATGATTTCCGAAACCCGTCCGCTGGCCCGTAAGCGCATCATTTTGGGTATCACGGGCGGTATAGCCGCCTATAAAGCGGCTTTTTTATTGCGCGAACTTCAGAAACTTGATGCGGAAGTGCGTTGTATCATGACGCCTTCCGCACTTCGTTTTTTAGGGAAGGATACCATGAGTGCGCTTTCCCGGCAGCCCGTGCCGGTTGATGTTTTCCCTCAGGACAGCGACGTGGCCGAAAGCTGGTCGCGCCACATTCAGTGGGCCGAGTGGGCCGATGCGATGCTGATTGCCCCCTGCACCGCCAACACCCTGGCCAAAATTGTGCACGGCCTGTCTGATAACATGCTCACCTCTACCGTGCTCGCAGCCCGTTGCCCGGTAATGATCTGCCCCACCATGGACGGCGGCATGTACGAAGCCCCATCAACACGCCGTAACCGTGCGCTTGCCGCTGAATACGGCTACCACCTTATCGAACCCGGGCACGGCTACCTCGCAAGCGGGCTCGAAGATACCGGCCGCCTGCCTGAGTTTCCTGCTATCATCGATGCTCTTGAAAAGCTGTTTCCAAAGCAGAACGGGAACGCGGCATCACAGGGTGCACTTTCCGGCAAGCGCGTACTCATCACGGCGGGCCCTACCCGCGAATATGCCGACGCCGTCCGCTTTCTTTCCAACCCAAGCACCGGCAAGATGGGCTTCGCCATGGCGGAAGCTGCGATGAAGCTTGGTGCTGAAGTTACGCTCGTTCACGGCAGGGTAGCGCTGAGCCCCCCGAAAGGAGCCGCCGCGGTTCCGGTCGTTTCGGCGCAGGATCTTTTTGAAGCCGTTAAAAGCCGGCATGAAGCGCATGATGTCTTCATTCTAGCAGCCGCTGTGTCGGATTTCCGGCCTGCAAACCGGGCTTCACATAAAGTCAAGAAAGAAGGCGCTGAACTCCTGCTCAAGCTTGAGAAAACCCCGGATACCCTGCAATGGCTGGGAGAAAACAAGCTGCCGCACCAAACCCTGATCGGTTTTGCCATGG
Source organism: Cyclonatronum sp. (assembly GCF_022565315.1). NCBI lineage: Bacteria > Pseudomonadati > Balneolota > Balneolia > Balneolales > Cyclonatronaceae > Cyclonatronum > Cyclonatronum sp. The sequence continues at coordinate 8,578 of NZ_JAIUMX010000011.1, forward strand.
AAACCGAAGAGCTCGTAAAGCAGGCATCAGAAAAAAGAAAACGCAAAAAAGCAGATTTCATGGTTGGCAATACCATCGGCAGACCCGGAACGGGCTTTGAAGCCGATACTAACGACGTTCTGCTCATCGGGGAAAGGCAGGGGCAGGAGTTCACCCTTCCGCTCAGCGGCAGTAAGCTGAGTCTGTCTGAAACCATTCTCAGCACCATTTTCGGATCTGACGGGTTTCGCAAATAAGCAACAGAAAACTGCTTTCACAGAGGCTATCTTAGGGGATGATTAATTCAGATTTGCTCAAAAAAAAACAGTCGCTTTTCAGCCTATTGCTGGCTGGTTGTGCTGCAGGCCTGCTGCTGTTGCTGCTCATCCCGCCGCCGAAAACTTATCTGCTCCACGACCTTGGTTCCCTGGACCGTGTAATCACCCAAAGCTTAGCCGCTTACGGCATCCCGGCCGGCCGGCTGCAGGTACAGACAAGCCGGGTTGACAGCCTTCTCACCCGCCGTGATTATACCGTGCAGGTGCCTCTGCGTTTCCCTGCAACGCGGGTGCACATTGCCATCGCACAGGGAGCTCACCCTTATGGCGTTAAAGTTCTTGGCAGCTATAACCGGGATGAAACCGCGCTCCGGCTCACACTCAGTTACGGCCCTACCCTGCTGCGCACGGTCGAAATGCAGTTTTCGGAACCCCACGAACCTCAGCCCCTGCCATAAACGCAATGAACCCGCTTGAGCGCCTGAAACTCGATGCTTTTCCGCAGCCCGAACCCATCATGCTGCAACATCCCGTACTGCTGTGCCACGGCTTTGGAGCCCTTGGCAACTTTGTGAGCAAAGGGCTGCTGCATAGCAGTTGTATGTTGCTTCGTTCTCACGGCGTGCTGGCCTTCGCCCCCAACATTCTGCCCTACGGCCGCATAAACACGCGGGCAGAAGCCTGGTGTGAAATCATTGACGTAATCAAAGCCAAAACAGGTGCCTCGAAACTGCACGTGATTGCCCACTCGATGGGCGGGCTTGATATTCGATACGCCATTAGCAGGCTTGCCCGGCATACAGATATCCTCAGCCTCACCACCATAAGCACCCCGCATCAGGGCACAAGCCTGGCGAAGCTCACCCTCAACACCCCGGATCCCATCCGGGAAAACGTGCTCAGCATCATGAATTGGTTCGGAAACAACGTGTATCCCAACATCCCAAGCGATGTACTGGGCGCACTACGGCAGCTCAGCCCGGAATATGTTCGGCAGGAATTCAACCCCGCAACACCTAACCACCCCGAGGTCGTTTATCAATCCGTTACTGCAGCCTGCGGCAAAGGCACAGATATTCCGATCAACAAGCTGCTGATTGCCTTCAACAACTATATTTACGAGCGGGAAGGTCTCAACGACGGATACGTACCCACCGAAGGCGCCCGCTGGGGCACCTTAATTGCCGAAACAACGCTTTCCCATGCCGAGCAGATCAGGCTCAACATTTCTTCAAAAAAAATCCCGCAATGGCGGGATTTGTGGGTCGAAATAGCACAGTCACTCAGAAAAACAGAGCCCGGCTAAGCTTTTTTATAGGGTGATGCGCTCCTGAGCCGCACGCAATTCCGGGTCAGATATCCATGCCGGACATGGCCTCGAACACTTTGTAGGCCGTAAGGTCATATTGAATCGGGGTGATGGAGGCAAAGCCGCTTTTGAGCACGTTGATGTCCACATCCTCGGCTTCATCGAGCACTTCGAGCCGGCCGAACATCCAGTAGTAGGGGCGGTTTACCGGATCCACACGGGCCACATACTCATCGGTGTAGCGGCTGTCGCCCTGCCGGGCCCACTTCATACCCTTAAAAGAGCCCGCGGGCGCGTTCACGTTAAGGGTGATGCCCCGGGGCAGGCCGTTATCAAACACAAACTGAACGGCCCGGGCAGCGGCCTCCTGAGCCCCGCTGAGGTCGGCATCCTCAGCAAAGTCCATGCAGCTCACAGCGATGGAGGGATACCCGAGAATAGTGCCCTCGGTAGCGGCACTCACCGTGCCGGAATAAATGATGTTAATACCCGCATTCGAGCCGTGATTGATGCCGCTGAGCACGAGATCCGGCTTTTCATCCAGCAGCTGATCGGTAGCAAGCTTCACACAGTCGGCCGGTGTACCGTTTACGGAAATGGCTGTTACACCGTCTTTCATCTCAAATTTTTGCGTGCGCAGCGGCTCCGAAATCGTGATGGAGTGCCCGACCGCGCTCTGCTGCCGGTCAGGCGCTACCACAACTACACGGCCGAAACGCTCTGCCACTTCAACCAGCGCGCGGATACCTTTTGAGAAAATGCCGTCGTCGTTGGCTACGAGAATCAGCCGGTCTTTCTTTGCGGTCATCAGTTTAAATCAACAGGGTAAAAAAAATTAGTTGTACTGTTCCTTCTCGTTGGGGAAATCGCGGGATTTCACATCGTGCACATAGTTACCAACGGCATCAACCACGATGCTGTGCAGGTCGGCATAGCGGCGCAGGAAGCGGGGATGAAAGTCTTTATTGAGGCCGAGCATATCGTGGCTCACGAGCACCTGCCCGTCGCAGTGCGGGCCCGCACCGATACCGATGGTTGGGATGCTGATGCTCTCGGTAACTTTCTTCGAAAGCTTTGATGGAATTTTTTCCAGTACCAGCGCAAAACAGCCGGCATCTTCGAGGCGGCGTGCGTCTTCCATTAGTTGTTCTGCTTCGGCATCTTCGGTAGCGCGTACTTTGTAGGTGCCGAATTTGTAAATACTTTGCGGGGTGAGGCCCAGGTGCCCCATCACCGGAATGCCGGCATCCACAATACGGCCCACGGTATCGATAATCGGGCGGCCTCCTTCCAGCTTCACCGCATGTGCACCGGCTTCTTTCATCATGCGGCCTGCACTGTTGAGCGCTTCTTTGGTCGTAACCTGATAACTCATGAAAGGAAGGTCGGCGACTACGAGAGCACGGTCGGTACCTCGAACCACACAGGAGGTGTGGTAAATCATGTGGTCGAGGGTAATCGGCAGGGTTGTTTCGAAACCCGCCATCACATTACTTGCGGAGTCCCCCACGAGGATAATATCGATACCTGCGGCATCGATAAGTTTGGCCATGGTAAAATCATAGGCGGTGAGCATGCTAATGGCTTCTCCGCGATGCTTCATATCAACGACCGTTTGTGTAGTTACTTTCACCGGGTTAACAGTGTTAGGCTTGTGGGCGGAATCTCCGAGTTGTGTACTCATAATAAAAAGGGATGCGGAATATCAGATGGAATCAGAAGGGACAAAAGCAGCAGTAGCTTCAAGCTCGCAGGCAATCTTACCGTCAACGGTTGCTATGCCTTTAATGGTTGCGAACTGCCTGCGCAGTGAAACAACCTCAACCTCCATGTGCAGGCGGTCGCCCGGCACCACAGGCTTTCTGAATTTTGCTTTATTTATACTCGAAAACACAATGGTCGTATTTTTGGGGTCTTTCGCTATTTTTTTCAGAAACAAAATGCAGCCTGCCTGTGCCATCGCTTCAACCTGCAGCACGCCCGGCATAATGGGCTTACCCGGAAAATGCCCGTTAAAAAACTCCTCGTTACCGGTCACATTTTTGAAGGCAGTAATTTTTTTGTCATCCATCTCCAAAACACGGTCAACCAGCAGAAACGGGTAGCGATGCGGTATCACGGCTTTAATTTCTTCAATATTCATCATCATAATTCAAATAAAAAAAGTTTGCTGATTAGCTGTAAACCCGGGGTCTGCTTCCGAATGGGTCAATTCTGAACATACACATCATGAGCCGGTACGGAGAACCCTATCTTTTAATAATATCTTTTATTCCTTTCAGTTACAAATGAAAGCAACTGAGCGGCTTATCCGGCTACTGTACCCACATAAATATAGGCAACGCCACTCTGAAGGGTGTGATAGCTTTGGGTGCTGTACCCGCCTGACTCCTGCATGAGCGCCAGGAATTTTTCGCCGGCAGGAAACTTTGCGCTCGTTTCAGGCAAGTACTCGTAGGCATGCTTGTTTCCGCTGAGCCAGCCGCCAACAGTTGGCATCACGTATTTGGAATACAGGGTGAAGGGCACTTTCATGATTCCGTAGGCCTGACCAAATTCGAGCACGATCACTTTGCCGCCGGGTTTTACCACGCGCGCCATTTCACGCAGGCAAACCACGGGATCGTCCACATTCCGGATGCCGAAGGCAATGCTCGCAATATCGAAGCGGTCTTCTTCAAAAGGCAGATCCATGGCATCGGCTACTTCAAACTGAATGTCGAGCCCTTTTTTGCGGGCCTTGCCCGGTGCCGGCGCAATCATGGCATCGGAAAAATCCGTACCGATTACATGCCCCTGAGGCCCCACTTTTTTCTTGAAGGTGATGGCGAAATCGCCTGTTCCGGTTGCGCAGTCAAGCACATGATGCCCCGGTTTTGCCCCGCTCAGCTTAACCGCCTTTTTGCGCCAGCGGTGGTGGATACCAAAAGACAGTACAGTGTTGATTAAATCATACTTCTCGGCGATGGAGCCGAACATTTGCCTTACTTGTTCACTCATGAAAAACCTTTGGGAATAGGCCGGGGCTTCGTTCAAAGCCAGCGGTCGTATTGGGTTGAAATAATAAAATAAAAAAGGGATCACCGAACCTGCTGTCCGGCCTGTGTTTAATGTATGCTGAACCTTAAAAGCCCGCCCTGCATTCCGTTAGCAGCGGCCGGCTTAGTAGCGGGTGCGGTTGTGGTCAGCCGCCTCCTGCCAAACCTGCCCGAAAACTGAGTGCAGCACCGGGTAGATGGTTAGCTGCTGTAAACCGGCATCGCCACGCTCTTCTGCCGAAGGCACATAAAACCGCGCACCTTCAGCTGCCGTTACCGCCAGGTTTGCATGCTGAGCTATCCGTTTTTCGAACACCTTTGTCCGTCCCTGCCAGCCGCTCACACCAACACGCACTCTGTAAACCGGCCCGGGATGCACCACATTCAGGGTCCGGACCGCGCGGATGCTCACCTCATCGATTCGGAAAACAATGTCGGCGTCAATCGGGTTATCGGCCATGCGCAGGGTTTGCTGTCCGCTGCGGCTGTAAGCGGCAAGTACCCGGTCCAGTGCTGAGGCCGCAAGCGAATCAGCCGCACCCGCTCTGAGTGCTTCCTGAAGCCCGGTTTCGAGCCGGCGCATGTCCAGATCATACGATTCCTGCGGAGCCTGTTCCAGATAAACCGACCAGCTTGTAACACGCGGATCATCGTTCAGCCAGCCGGTACGGGCACAGCCCGCAGCAATCCAAACCAGCAGCAGGAAAAAAACCGGCTTAACGGCCGGCGGGAAAAAGTTATTCATCATATAAAGTTGTTCCGGGAAGAAGTTATTTTTTGGAGCGGAAAGCCCACTTTTTGCGCTGCACGGCGCTCTTTTCCATCGCCTGCATCAGGTCGCGCTCCATGGTTTCTACCGAGGCGAGGGTTACACCCTGCTTTAGGGCAAAGCGCACAAGCAGCATATTAAGGATGCGGTCGTTGCTTCCGGCTTTGGGTAATTCTGCGGCCGGATTCGCGTTTCCATAGACATCACCTTCAAAAATCCGGTTCAGCAGCAGCCGGTTCCAGCCGAATTTAGAGGTTAGGAACAGCAGCAGCCCGTAGGCTACTTTTCCGGCTTCACCGCTGATGCCAAACCACGACAGGAAAGCAACACCTGCCAGAAACAGCACGATTTCATTCGAGAGCACGCCGAGCGGTGCGTCAGCTGCCGGCCCTGCGAGCGCGCTTCGGCTGCGGTGCCACAGTACAATCAGCCCCAGGGCCACCGGCACAGCCCAGGTCGGGGGCAGCAGCGCCAGCAGAATGAGGCTCACCCAAACACCAATGGCATCCGTACTTTCAATCCACCGGCTTGCCTTGCGCAGCCATTCACCGGCGGGCGCTTGCTCAAGCAGCTCAGGTGCGTAGGTTTTGAGCTCCGCTTCGCGCGTGCCGAACAGATAGCCTTTGGGGGTGAGCATTCCCGCGGGCGAATCGAGGTAAGTAAACTTCTGCTCTCCGGCGAATAATTTATTCAGCATCATTTTTCCGGGATCACCGCACCTGCCTGCAGCCTGTGCGGTTCGCCCTTTGTTTTCAGGTTTATATGTAAACAGCTAAAATACGCTTAATTGCCTGCTTTTGAAACATCGCCCGCCTCAGGCCATCCCGATGGTAAAAACCGAAACGGAGGCCGGCTGCGCCTTCTGCAGCTCCTGTGCTACGGTAAAGGTGGTGGAGCCGGTTGTGAACACATCATCCACAATAATGATATGCCGGCCCTCTACCGCGCTGTAATTATTGAGCACAAAAGCGCCCTTCAGGTTCACCATGCGCTGCGACAGCTTAAATTTGGTCTGCGTTTTGGTATTCTTTTCGCGAATCAGCAGCTGCGCATCCGCTACGGGTATGCCGCTTGCCGCGTGCATGCCGCCGGCAATAAGCCGCGCCTGATTGTACCCCCGCTGTTGTTCCCGTTTGGGGTGCAGGGGCACGGGCAGCAGCAGCAATGGCCTGCCATCGGCGAGGCGGCCGCTTCCATCAATGTGCCGCTCCAGAAGCCGCCGCCCGGCCAGAAAGCCAAGCTCCTCCCCCACATGCTGCATACCTTCGTATTTGAGCATGTGAATAATGCGGTTCAGCAAGCCGCCCTTGTCGTATTTCCAGAGGGCATCCTGAAACATGATTCCGTCGGGCAGAATCAGGTTTTCGCAGGTCGCTTCGTTGGCCGGGTTGGGGTCGCTGAACTGCTCATGCGGGCAGCGCTCACACAAAATGCGGGTTCGCACCGGCAGCGCCGTGCCGCAGCCGATGCAGTTCACCGGGAAAGCAACCTGCAGAAGGCCCTCAAAAAGCGCACGAATGCCCGCCGGCTCCGCAGTTTTGTTATTTGGGGTTTCGGGGGATGTGTTTCCGGGTAGCTCCTGAGAGCCGTGCCCGTTTTCAGGGTCCTGATGTTGTGCCGGCATCCTGCTTCGGGTTAAGTTGGATGAGGATAAATACCGCGGCAATCGTTGCAGCCACGATGAGTCCGTGCCAGGGCAGCCCGGTCTGATACTTCAGCAGGGCGCCGGGCAGCAGCACCGCCGGCAGACCCCACAGCAACGGAAGCAGCCCGCGGAACGGCACCAGCGACCGCACCCGTATGCCGTAATACACCCGGCAGTACCAGAACATCGCGGCCGTAAAAAACACATGGCTTGCCAGCGTAGCCAGCGCCGGCCCCGCAAAGCCAATCCATATCACAAGGGCCAGGCTCAGCGCCACGTTAAATGCCAGCTCCGCCACGCTAAAGCGCGCGTTCACATCGCTGCGGCCCAGCGCCAGCAGCATACTCTGCGGAAAAACAAGCTGCGTGAGCACCGTAAGCAGGTAAATCCGGAAAATCGGGGCTGAGTCGGCATAGCCGCCAAACAGCACGAACAGTACCTGCTCGGCAAATACAAAAAGGACGGCCAGCACCGGCAGCAGCAGCATGCTCAGGCGCCGGCTTGCGTTTCGGGCCTCCCGCAGGGCCGCATCGTAGGTGCCGGTTTTCAGCAGTTTGCTGTACTCGGAAACCAGCGCAGCGCTTACCGCAGAGGTGAGGGCAATCACAAAAGGAATTTTACGCGCCCCGATTTCATAGACTGCGTACAGGCGGTCGCTGTCGAAAAACAGGGCCACTATCCATTTATCGGCATAAAGGGCCGCGGTTGAGGTAACGGCCAGCAGAAACATGCCGGAAGCGTAGCGCAGAGATTCGGATGCCTCCGCGCGCAGGGCCTGCCATACGGGCCACTGCGCCATGCTCTTCAGGGATGCGACGACCACAAAAGCCGAGCGCAGGGCCGGACTGATGGCCATCAGCAGCATAATGTAGGGCAGATCGAGCCGGAACATGAAGGCCCCGATAATGAGGCTGCCCTCAATCAGGTTGTAGCCGATGCTGTAGCTCACCAGCCATTTTTTGCGGCCCAGGGTGATGAACAACGGCTCGGCAATACCGGCAAACACGGCCAGCGCCATATACAGCGCAAAAAGCCTGAAGCCGGCTTCGAGGCCGGGCAGGTTGAGCGCTTCGGCCCAGAACCCGGCGCCGGCAAGAGCAAGGGCGCCGGTGAGCAGTCCTGCGGCAGCGCCGAGCAGCAGGTTCACTGCAATGGCTTCATCACGCCTGCCCGCCCCGCCCCGGTAATACAGCGTGCTTGCCAGCGCATTGATGAAAGCCGGCCCCAAAATCAGATACAGCAGCCAAAGCTTGCGGTATGCCCCGTACACATCTTCCGATATGATGCGCGTAAGTACCATGGTAACCAGCAGCGCTGTGCCGATGGTCACAAAACGGGCGATGGTCATGGCGCCGAGTTTGCCGTAAAATGAAGAAAAGGGGGGCAGTTTCACGCAAAAAAGGTTAGAAAATGGCGGAGGCTCGAACCCATTGGAATTTAAGAAAGGCCCGGTACACATCCCCCGTTAACTTAAAAAAACAAGCCGTAAATGCGCTTATATATTTAACACGCTTATCCAGCAGGATGCAGCTTCCCAAATAAGTACAAAAGCGGAAAAAGCTTGAGCGGAAACAACTTTTATCAGCGGCAAAAGATGCTGCTGCTGATAACCGACAGTCAGTTGGCCCTGCTGCAAACGGGTTGCAAATTCACCCTAAGCGCGGCTGTTATCTTTGAATAAAGTCAAGTATATTTTAAGTCTTAGCTGCATATTTTTCAGGCAGTGCTAATTGCGCGGGTTTGCAAACAGCCAATTCTCTCAAATCCAATATTTCCAGGTAGATTCATTATGGCCCAGCTTCAGGACGATTTAATTTTAATCCGGCAGCAGCTCAAATTAAGTGCAGATGATATTCATGACAAGACCCGTCTTTCAACGCTGATTATCCGACAGATCGAAGACGGCAGTATTTTTGAATCGGATCAGAACAAGACCTACATCCGCAGTTTCGTGCGCACCTATGCCAGAGCGCTTGGTATTCGGGATGAAGATATGATAGAGGCCCTCGATCAGATGGAAACCGGCACTTACCAGGGGTATCTTGTTCAGAAATATGCTTTAGGCGCCGGGAAGACCGCTTCTGCTGAATCGCGGACACAAACCGGCAAGCCGGAACAAAAGCCACAGGCTTCTGCTCCTGAAGCTGCACCTAAGCGCGTTACCGAAACCAGAAAAACGACCGATCAAAGCTCTGCGGTTCCTGCGCAGGCAAACAGCAGCAGGGGCACAACCAACTCGGGCAGCCCCCGGAAAGCCGATACCGCCGCCCCTCCCAAGCAGGAAAGAACAACTGATAGCAGGCAAAGCAGTGATAGAGCGGCAGAAGCTTCAGCTGAGAAAACTACACCTCAGCCTACCCGCATTGCAGCTCCCAGTACACTGAGAGGCCCGCGCCCTTCTGAGGTTAACTGGAGCGATGTAAGCCGCGGGGCTTCCCGGAAAAATACGGTTCCGGTTTCGGCCATTTTAATTGTTGCACTTGTCGTAATTGCGCTCGGTGCCTTCGGGTACTGGTACTTCAACAGTGAAGACGGCTTCAGCGGGCTTTTCGGGTCAGGCACTGAAGAAACGCAGCGCAGCGCACCTTCCGCGCAGCATGAATCGGCTTTACTGCCATCCGATACCCTTGATGCCCCGGTAGCTCCTGATCCGGGTATTAGCGTACCGGCCCTGCAAACCCTGCCTGACACCCTCTCTGTGGTGATTTATGCTGCTACAGGCAATCTCGAGCCCTTCAGGGTTCGGGCCGATACCTTCGAAAACCGCCGCCCTTACTGGGTGGAAATCGGCCGCGGCATGCGCATTCAGTTTATCAATGAAATTGCCGTTTCAGGTAATCTGAACCGTATGCTTGTACTCTACAACGACCGCGTAATTACAACTTTTGCGGAAACTAACGCTCAGGGTGAACGCATCATCAGGCGCAGTCAGTTTGAACAGGACCCAACTCTGGAGTCATTCACTGAACCCGGGCTGCCGGATGGCGTTGCACCGCCCCGTGAAATAATCGACCGGCCGCTGTTTTAACCTCTGTTTCCTCACATGACCGCTGAACAGGCACAGCAAAAAATTGCCGCACTCCGGCAGCTTCTGAACGAAGCAAACGAAGCCTACTACGAGAAGGCATCCCCCGTAATTTCCGACCGCGAATTCGACCGCAAGCTGGAAGAACTGCTTGCCCTTGAGCTCGAATTTGACCTCCAAAGCCCTGATTCCCCGACCGTGCGCATCGGCGGAAAACCAAGCAAGATCTTCGTGAACGTTGAGCACCCCGTGCCGATGCTAAGCCTCTCCAACACGTATAATTCGGATGAGCTTTTTGATTTCGACAAAAGGGTCCGGAACCTGCTCGGGCACAGCGACTTCACCTACAATGCCGAGCTAAAATACGACGGCATGGCCCTGCGCCTGCGCTATGAAGGCGGCCTGCTCGTGCTTGCCGCAACCCGGGGCGACGGCACCAAAGGCGACGACATCACCGCCAACGTGCGCACCATCGATGATGTGCCCCTGCGCCTGAAAGGCAGCTTCCCGCAGGTAGTGGAAGTGCGCGGCGAAGCCTACATGGAGCTCAAAGCTTTTGACGAGATGAACCGGCTTCGGGAAGAAGACGGTCTCGCCGTTTTTGCCAACCCCCGCAATGCAACCGCGGGCACCCTCAAGCTGCAGGACCCCGCCATTGTGGCGGAGCGCCCGATTCGTTTTTTCGCTTATGATTTGCTTTTTGAAGGTGATGAAGCCCGTGAGCTCACCCAAAGTGAAAAACTGGACCTGCTCAAAGATTTTGGGCTGCCGGTGTGCGATGTCCGCCGGGAATGCGCCACCATTGAAGACGTAAACGAGCTGATACAGCAGTGGGATAAAACCCGGCACGCGCATCCCTTCGAAACCGACGGGGCGGTGATAAAAATCAATCAGGAGCGCTTCAGGGATATTCTGGGCGTAACGGCCAAGGCGCCGCGCTGGGCCATCGCCTACAAGTTTGAGGCGGAGCAGGCCATCACCACCATCAACGATATTACGCTGCAGGTAGGGCGGCTGGGCACCGTTACGCCGGTGGCTGAGCTCGAACCGGTTCAGCTTGCGGGCACAACCGTGAAGCGCGCCTCCCTGCACAACGAAGATGAAATCCGCCGGAAGGACATCCGCATCGGCGACCGCGTGCTTGTGGAAAAAGCAGGGGAAATCATCCCGCAGGTTGTGAGCGTGATTAACCCTGAAGCAGAAGGGCGCGGCCCTGAATTTTCGATGCCGGAAAACTGCCCGGCCTGCGAATCTGAGCTGGTGCGCATTGAGGGGGAAGTCGCACTTCGGTGCGTGAACCCGCTTTGTCCGCCGCAGGTGCGCATCCGGATTGAGCACTTCGCAAGCCGTACTGCCCTCGATATCGACGGGCTTGGCGAAGCGGTTGTGGCGCAGCTCGTGGAAGCCGGCCTGATTGAGACCTACGCCGACCTGTACGAGCTTACAACGGAGCAGCTCATCCCGCTGGAACGCATGGCCGAGAAAAGCGCCCAAAACCTGATTGACGCCATTGAGGCAAGCAAAAAGCAGCCTTTCGAGCGCGTGCTGTACGCGCTGGGCATCCGCTTTGTGGGCAGCAAGGTTGCCAAAGATCTGGCCAAGGCCTTCGGCAGCATCGACGCCATCATGAATGCCGGTGCTGAACAGCTTTCAGAGGTTGATTCCATCGGGCCGCGCATTGCGGATTCCGTCGTTCAGTTTTTCGGAAACGGGGTTAACCGCACAATTACAGAACGGCTGCGCAGCTACGGCCTGCAGTTCGAGACCGAACAAAATGAAACCGCCTCAGACAAACTGGAGGGGCTCACCTTCGTGATTACCGGAACCCTGCCTACCCTCAAACGAACCGAAGCCGCTGCCCTCATCGAGCAGCACGGCGGAAAAGTGACCGGCTCGGTAAGCAAGAAAACGAGCTGTCTGCTGGCCGGAGAGGAAGCCGGTTCGAAACTCGACAAAGCCCAAAAGCTGGGCGTCAGGATTATCAGCGAAGACGAACTCCACAGCATGATCAGCTGAATCTGCAAAAAAACCGGTGCCTTAAACACCGGTTTTTTTGTTTGAAAACGGCTCAAAAAAGAAACATATTCCGTACTTGGTTTTTACCCTATGCCATTGAGCAAAAGCCTCTGCCCGAAGGGGGGAATACACTTCAGTTTTCTTTCATCAAATCAGACAAAGAATCGCCATGAAACTCGACCTTCAGCAAAACGAAGATTACGCGCTGCTTACCCCGCACGCATCCAAACTTGATTCGACCGTTGCACCCGACCTGAAGAGCAACATCATTTTGCTTGGCAACACCCTCGATACAGGCGGGCTAATCATCAACCTTGAAAATGTTGAATTTGCTGATTCCAGCGGTCTGAGCGCACTGCTGCTTGCTTTTCGCCTGTACCGCGACAGCGGCCGCACGCTGGTACTTTGCAGCCTGCACGACCGTGTGAAAAAACTCCTGGATATTTCGCAGCTCACCAGCTCCTTCATTATCAGAGAGCGGCTGGACGAAGCCATCGAGCTCTTCAGTTATTATGATGATGAGGGTGATGACTTCGAAGATGAGGACTCCGACGGGTTTTGAGAGCATTAACATTTGACAAGCTTCCGGTGCCGGATCAGGAAATTCCGGCTGCTGAAAGGTCCGGCGGCCTGTGTGCAGGCCTGAACCTGACCCCAAACCCTGAACCGGAAAACAATCTGTCAAATGGCTGAGCTATTCGGCGCCATAAGCCCCCTCGACTGGGGGATTGTTGCTTTCTACCTGCTGCTTTGTGTAGGCATAGGGTTGTATGCCGGCGGCAAGCCCGGCAACCCGGCAGACTATTTCCGAACTTCCGGAAATGTGCCCTGGTGGGCGGCTTCATTTTCTATTGTAGCTACTGAAACCAGCCTTCTTACCGTCATTTCGATACCGGCTGTTGCCTATGGCGGCAGCCTTGTTTTTTTACAGCTTGCAGCGGGCTACATCATCGGGCGCATTCTGGTTGCCTGGCTTATCCTCCCCTCCTATTTCCGGGGCGACCTTGTAACGCCCTATGCCCTGTTTGAGCAACGCTTCGGCAACGGCTTCCGGCGGCTTTCATCCTTCATCTTTCTGCTTACCCGCCTGCTGGCCGACGGCGTGCGCCTGTTCGCGGCAGCCATCCCCCTGAAAATCATCACCGGGCTCGATTACCCGACGGCTATTGCCCTGATCGCCCTGCTCACCCTCGCCTACACCTGGTACGGCGGGCTCCGCTCTGTAATCTGGATTGATGTGCTTCAGCTCGCTGTGTACACCCTGTGCGCGGTGTTTATCGTGTGGTACACCCTTGGGCTGCTCTCCGGCCTGCCCGACGCCTCGGCGCTGCTTCGGGATGCCGGCAAGCTCACCGTAATACAGCTGCCAACCTCCTTCAGCGACATCTTCTTTACCCCCTACAATCTTGTTGGCGCGGTAATCGGCGGCCTGTTTCTGGCAATGGCTTCACACGGCACAGATCACCTCATCGTACAGCGGCTGCTGGCCTGCGGCAAAACTTCCGCGGCCCGCAAAGCCCTGATTGCGAGCGGATTCCTTGTTTTTGGTCAGTTCGCCCTTTTCCTTTTTGCCGGACTGATGCTGTGGCTCTTTTATGAGGGAGCAAGTATCGCAGCGCTGGGGCTCAATAATCCTGACGAGCTGATGCTCACCTTTGTAACCGCAGAGCTTCCGGCCGGAACGGTCGGGCTTTTTGTTGCTGCCCTCTTTGCCGCAGCCATGAGCACACTCAGCAGCTCGCTTTCGGCGCTGTCATCATCCACCTTTTTCGACCTTTTCCCCAAGCTCGCCTCCCGCGGCAACCAAATGCGCAGCTCCCGGCTGCTGATGGTGGTTTGGACCCTCATCTTTATCGGGTTCGCTTCCCTCTTCACCGATACCGCAAACCCAATTGTGGAGCTTGGGCTCGGCATAGCCGGCTACACCTACGGGGCACTGCTGGGCTCCTTCCTGATGGCCATTTACAGCCCAATCACCCAAAATCAGGCCATAACCGGGCTTATCAGCTGCGTGCTGGGCATGGCGCTCATCATCCTGCTGAGTCCGCTGGCGTGGCCGTGGTACACCTTCTGCGGCCTGCTCATTTTCTCCGGCGTTTCTCTGAGCCTGTACAAGCTGCGCCTCGCCCGTTAGGCCTTAATTATGAACAGGCTGAAATTAATCGTAGTTTTGCTTTTGCTATGAGCTTGTTTTGAGCATTATTATGCATTCAATTTCCGTACAATACAAACTACTTATGAGTACCGGTCTCTTTAGTTACGGGTAAATCCCTTACATTTGAGCATATCCAAAGCCCTGCCTTAAGGACGTTAAAGGGCGACTCCGGATTAACCGGATACTGCAATCTAAATTTACGGACTGAATGTTTTTACCGTAGGTTAAACCATGATTCTGCTTCTATTTACGCAAAGCCAACTGCCAACACCTTTTTCATGAGTTTATTAGAAAAATTAGGCCTCGACCGAAAAAAGAACGTTCCTCCGAAAGGACTGAACGACAAAGCGCGTCTTGAAGAAGAGCAGCTGAAGCGGAAAAACCTGTTTATTAAACTGGGCATTGCTGCTGCTTTTCTGATTCTGGTACTGTTGCTGTACCCGCGGGATGTTATTAAAGAGGTGAGCTATCAGATAAATGAGCCCTGGCGTCAGGATGATCTGACAGCACCTTTCGATTTCAGCATTTTAAAAACAGACCGGGAAATCGAATCCGAAATTCAGCAGATCCGGCAGATTACGGCTCCTGTTTTCCATATCGATACAACCGTACCAGAGCTTGTATTTGCTCAGATGGATTCGGTAATGAACCGGCTCAACCCTGTACTTGAGGCCTACACGAGCTGGAAAGCTCACAGCGACAGGCAGTCTGACACGGCCATTGCAGACAGCCTCAGCTTTCAGCGTATTAAAGCAAATTCCAATCTGCTTTTTACTGATTCAAACCTGAACTTTATGCTGCTGCAATATGCCCGCATACAGCAGGAAAACAGCCGGCAGACCTTTGTGGGTGATGACGTACGAACCCGCCTTCAGCATTTGCTCACTGAGATTTACCGGAATGGCGTTATTGACATCCCCAAAAGCGACCTGCCCAGCACCGAAATATCGGTAAGAAACACAACTGACCGCACAGAGCGATTCGCAAGTATAAGTACCGTGCGTGATATGGAAGAGCTGAATGAGTTTGTGAGCTTTCGCCTGAACCGCATGTTTCGGGATGAAGCTGCGGCCATTGCCGTTCAGCTTTATGCTGCTTTCATACAGCCAAATCTGCTTTACAACGAAACACAAACCCGGCAGCTCATCGATGAAGCCATCGGGAACATCAGCCCGACCAAAGGCGCAGTAGCAGCGGGTCAGGTAATTATACGGCGCGGCGATCTCATAGATCAGGAGCGCCTGAACATGCTTCAAAGCCTGGAAGCGGCGCGTGCATCCCGGGCGAGCAACCTTGAGCTTTCCCTGCGTGCCCTTGGCGATACCCTGCTGATGATTGCAATACTTGCAACATTTCTGTTTTATCTGTACCTGTACCGTCAGCCTATTTTTGACAGCAACAGTAAGTTTTTGCTCGTGTTTATTGCGCTCTTTCTGGTGGTTGGCAGCAGTGCTTTTCTGATACGCATTGAGCCTGTATCGGAGTATCTTGTTCCGCTTGCGCTTGCGCCGCTGCTGCTCACCATTTTCTTTGACTCGCGCGTGGGCATTATCGGAGCCATCAGTATTTCACTTATGACCGCGCTGATGAATGGCTACAGCTTTGAATTCCTGACTGCAACCCTTGTTGCCTCAAGCATAGGCGTGTACTCCGTGCGCGATATCCGGCAGCGCAGTCAGTACTTCCTGAATACGCCGGGTATCATTTTCCTGTCCTACGCTTTTGTACTGCTGGGTTTTACCCTGTCAAGATCTGGTGCATGGGATGTTTTAGGGATGAATCTCCTTATTGTATTTGTGAATGTACTGCTCATTTCGATTCTCACCTATCCGCTCATATTTTTGTTTGAGAAGCTTTTTCAGCTCACCACTGATGTAACCCTTTATGAACTCAACGACAACAACAACTCTTTACTTAAAGAGCTGATGTTTAAGGCCACGGGCAGCTTTCAGCACAGTGTTCAGGTAGCCAATCTTACCGAAGCGGCGGCGGCGGCTATCGGCGCGAACGCGCTTCTTGCACGGGTCGGGGCGCTTTACCACGATATCGGCAAGATGGAGAAGCCGCAGTATTTTGTTGAAAATCAGGGAGGAGGGGTTAATCCGCATGATCAGCTAACCCCGGCAATGAGTGCGAAAATTATCAGGGATCACGTTAAAGCAGGCGTTCGGCGGGCACAGCGGGATAATCTGCCTCCGGTAATTGTGAACTTCATCGAGACCCACCACGGTAACAGCATCATTCAGTATTTTTATAATAAGGCGCTGATGGAAGCCGATTCCGAAAACGAAGTACATGATAACTTCTTCCGGTATGAAGGCCCGCTGCCCTCAACCAAGGAAACGGGAATCCTGCTGATGGCTGACGCCATAGAAGCTGCCTCGAGGGCTATGAGCGACCCAAGCCATAAAAAGCTTGAAAACCTTGTGAACCGCATCGTTGACGAAAAAGTAGCCGAGGGTCAGCTCATTGACTGCCCGCTCACATTCCGGGATATCAGCCTGATCAAGCAGGCGTTTCTGAAAAACCTCTCTGCCATGCATCACAGCCGCATAAAGTATCCGGGGCAGGATAAAAAAGACAATGCTGTTGACGGGAGAACGGCGGCTGAGGGGGCTCTTTCGAAAGATTACCCTAAAGAAAACGGGAAAGGCAACGGATCAAAAAACAGCGGGCCAACCAAAGATTCAGGTTCAGGGCGAACTTCATCAGAAACGGATGCGAAACCGGGTAACGCCCGGCAAACCGGAGCCGAAAACCAAAAGCCTGAAGCTGACGGAAACACATCCCCCGAAAAATAACCTGAATGCTTCCGGCCCCATGCACTTCAGCACAGGGCCGGAAGTTTCGCAAGCAAGCCCGGCACGGCATGGCAAAAGAGACAAGCTTCGCTCCGCTTCTGAGAGATTTTCTGCATTATCTGAAGCTGGAAAAAGGACTTTCCGGCAATACGCTTGATGCGTACGGGCGGGACATCCACAATTATCTGGACTATCTGTTTGCCGTGCTTAAACTTCGGGATCCCGGCGGGGTTTCGTTACGGCATATCGAAGACTATCTGCTTGAGCTCACTGAAACCGGCCTTGCGGCTACAACCATAGCCAGGAATATTTCAAGCATCCGCAGCTTTCATCTTTTTCTGATGCTTGAGGGTCATGCAGCAGCCAATCCGGCGCAACTCGTTAAGCTGCCCAAAAAAGCCCTTAAACTGCCAGAGGTGCTGGATGCCACACAAATTGCCCGCATGATTGAGGCTGCCGGAAGCAGCGAAGCTGCAAGCCGCACGCCACTGCGTAACCGCGCTATACTCGAGTGTCTGTACGCAACCGGTATGCGAGTGAGCGAACTCACTGAACTCACTTTAGCGCAGCTGTATCCTGAAATCGGTTTTGTGCGCGTGTTTGGCAAAGGCAGCAAAGAGCGTTTGATACCTGCAGGGCGTAAGGCTTTTGAAGCTGTTGAGAGCTACCTCAAATCGGAACGCGGGTTGCTGCAGAAACCCGGGCAAACAACTGATAATGCGGTTTTCCTGAACGTGCGTGGCAGCGGTCTGAGCCGGGTTAGCGTATGGCAGCTGGTAAAAAAAGCAGCACGTTTTGCCGGCATAACGTCGCCGGTTTACCCGCATGCCTTCCGACATTCATTTGCAACGCACCTGCTTGAAGGCGGTGCCGATTTACGCTCAGTGCAGCAGATGCTGGGGCATGTTTCAATCAACACTACAGAGATTTACACGCACGTTGACCGCAGCTTTTTGCAGCAGGTGTACCGCGATTTCCATCCGCGGGGCTGATTGGCTCAAAACCCGCTTCGGGTTGAGCGGGAAATCCTTATTTTGCAGCACTTGTTCAGATTCCCTTATTTCACTTTAACAGACTGTCAGAACTTTTATGACTGAAACCCGGCAAGCCGTCAAATCTATAGAATGGCGCGAAGACCATGTACGCATTATCGATCAAACTTTTCTTCCCTCGCGTACCGTGTACTGCGATATTCGTGATATCGGGCAGATGTGGGATGCCATCAAAAAACTTAAAGTGCGGGGCGCTCCGGCCATCGGCATAGCTGCTGCATATGCCTTTTATCTTGGCATCCGGGATGTGCGTGATATTTCTTACCCCGGGTTCAGGATTGAGGCCGACCGAATTGCCGAATATCTGGCTTCAAGCCGACCTACTGCCGTAAATTTAAAATGGGCACTCGACCGGATTCTGGTAACCATACACGCGCTGAAAGATAAACCTATTGAGGAAATTAAGGCTAAGGTGCTGGAAGTCGCCAAAACTATCCATCAGGAAGATATTCGTACCTGTAAGCAAATCGGGCTTAACGGTCAGGAACTCGTCCCCAAGAAAGCAAATATTCTCACGCACTGCAACACCGGCGGTCTGGCAACGGGGCAGTACGGAACCGCATTATCCATGATTTTCCACGCGCATTTTGCCGGCAAGAAAATAAATGTGTGGGTTGATGAAACGCGCCCCCTGCTGCAGGGTGCCCGGCTCACTGCCTGGGAACTGAATGAAGCTGAAGTACCCTTCAAACTTGTGATTGACTCTGCTTCAGGGCACCTCATGAAATCAGGCCTTGTGGATTTGGTTGTGGTTGGAACCGACCGCGTTGCTGCCAACGGCGATACTGCAAACAAAATCGGAACCTACAATCTTTCCGTACTCGCCAAAGCGCACGGTATTCCGTTCTATGTAGCCCTGCCGCTCTCAACCATCGACCTGAACCTGGAACACGGCGACCTCATCCCCATTGAAGAGCGCGACGGAGATGAAATCACGCATTTTGGTTCAACCCGAATGGCACCGAAGAAAATACAGACCTTTAACCCGGCTTTTGATGTGACTCCGGCAGAGAACATCACGGCTTTTATTACCGAAAAAGGGATTATACGACCGCCATTCAAAGAGAATCTCAGAAAGCTTTTTGAATAGTTTTATTTGAATCCTCCTCATTTATAAGTCCGCTTTTTATGTTGGAAACGTCTGTTCTGAACCGATTTCATCCATAAATTGTGCAATATAGCGCTCCATAAACGCGATGCGGCTGCGGGCCATTTGCCGTGCCGTTTCGGTTTGCATGAGTTCCGGAAGGCGGAACAGTTTGGTAAAGAAGTGATCGAGTATATAGCGGCTATCGTCTGCTTCGCGCGAAACTGCGGCGGGAAGGGGTATCTCAGGATGATAAAATTCAGAGCCAAATCCCGCGCCTGTAACAAAGCATCGGGCAATACCAACGGCTCCCAGCGCATCGAGGCGATCGGCATCCTGCAGTACTTTTGCTTCGATGGTACGGGGCTCGATACCTGCACTAAAGCTGTGCGCAGCGATACAGTGTGAAATAGCTTCGGTTTGGTTTTCTGGCACGGCGCAGGCGCGAAGCCACTCACCCGATTTCTCCGCAGAAATTCGGGATGCCTGTTTTCGATCAGCACTGTTCTTAGATAGTACAACAAGATCGTGCAGCCAGGCTGCCGGAATCAGGATACGCAGCTCGGCCCCTTCGGCGATTCCGATTTTTCGGGCGTTTTCAACAACCCGCTTCACGTGCTGCAAATCATGAGCGGAATCGCGCCCTACTGCTGTTTCGCGCAATAAGGCTTCGCATGCGCTTTCGGATATTATTTTCATAGTTCTATGAGGCAGGTCATTCAGAAAACATCCTCTTCATAAACGAACCGAGGCCGCTTCAAGAGAAGCTGCCTCAGCTCAACTTTTGCCTTCTGCACCTTAATCAACAACTGCCGTATCGAGATTATTAAGGGCAAAAACTTCTTCAACTTTCTCAAAGCCTTCCCCGATTCGGAGAATTGCAGGAGTGTCGCCGGTCATATCGATAATGGTCGATTCAACCGTTTGAAGGGGCTGTTCATCATCGATTGCGATATCTACAAGGTGATCGAAAATACGGAAGAGTTCGTCAGTAAAACGCGGCTCTGCATCTTCAATGAGTTCATCAGGGGCTTTTGCACTTGTGGCAAGCAGCGGATGCCCCAGCTCTGCAATAATCTGCTCACAAATCGGATGCGAAGGTACCCTGAAACCAACCGTTTTTCTTTTAGGATGAAGCAGCAGCCGCGGCACTTCTTTGGTGCCGGGTAAGATAAATGTATAAGGCCCCGGAATCAGTCGTTTTATGATTTTGAAATTATCCGTACTGATATTTGCGAACTTCGAGATTCCGGTGAGGGAGTCACAAATGAGGGTAAACATGTGATCGCTGTCCAGCTTTCTGATGCTGCGGATACGATCTACGCCCTTTTTGTTGGTATAGTCGCAGCCAAGGGCAAACTGCGTATCTGAAGGGAAAATCATGATTTCACCCGCTCGAAGCCGGTCAACAATATCAAAAACACGCTTAACATGGGGGTTTACCGGGTGAAGTTTAATTATATCTGCCATAAGGGACTTTTGTGTCTTTTAGGTTTTTGGATTTATTTCCCTGCGCGGGGCATAATGAATCGTTACATCTCTTAAAGTAAGCTTATGCAGGGAATTACTGATTTTTGGGCCTATTCTTGTATCTTGAATGTAGCAAAACTTTCCATAAAAGAAACCCAAAAGCAGGAGTCATCTATGTCATCAAACGTTCGCATCACATTTTTAGGACATTCGGCATTTAAAATAATATCACCTAAAGGCCATATAATCTACATTGATCCTTTTCTTTCACAAAACCCGTCAACTCCGGCTGAGTACAAATCCCCTGACAAGGCCGATTTCATTTTACTCACACACGGTCACGAAGATCACGTCGGCGACACGCTTGAAATAGCCAAAACTACCGCTGCAACCGTTGTAAGTACCGTTGAGCTTTCAGGCCTGCTAAAAGCAGACGGGCTTGCTGAACAGCAGGCAGCTGAATTCAACAAAGGCGGCACATTACAATTTGACGACTTTTCCGTAACCCTCACCAATGCAAATCACTCATCGTCCTTTGGCGGGCGGTATGCAGGTGAAGCCGGGGGGCTTGTAATTCGTTTTTCGGACGGCCCTACGATTTATCATGCCGGTGATACCAGCATTATGCCTGATTTCTCTCTCTACGCCGAACTGTACGCACCTTACATCAGCATGCTTCCAATTGGCGACCACTACACCATGGGCCCTGTAGAGGCAGCTATGGCGGCCTCAATGCTGAGATCGAAAATCTTTATTCCGATACATTTTGGCACTTTCCCGGTGTTAACCGGTTCACCGGACGTCTTTAAAACGGAGACAGAAAAGAGAACCGGAGGTGCCTCTCAGGTCACTATCCTCAAGCCCGGAGAAAGCCTTTAGCGAAAACACAGCTCAAAAAAAAGGTTACGCATTGCGGGAATGCGTAACCTTTTCAGTTTGATGGCCTGCTTATGAACTATAAAATAATCACGTCAAGGAGGATAGCAATCCATACTACAGGCAAATAAAAGATGGAAGCGAACATCAGTTTTTTTGCTGAGGGCTTATCTTTTATTGCGAAAAACTTATATCCGTAAAAGAGAAAACCAATTCCGGAAAGCAGTGCTCCAACCAGATAAATGATGCCGTTATAGTCCATAAAATACAGACTCAGCGAAATGGGGATGAGAATAAGCAGGCATAAGAGGTTAACCCAGGCTGCTTTACTTCCGGTAATGTCATTTTTGGGCAGCATCCTGAAGCCTGCACGCGTATAATCTTCGTTGCAAAGCCAGGCGATCGAAACAACATGAGGTACCTGCCAGAAAAACACGATGGCAAACAAAACCCACACCCCGGGCTCTGAAATAGTTCCTGTAGCTGCGGCCCAACCACCAACGGGGGGCAGCGCACCAGGAACGGCGCCAATCCAAACATTGCTGAATGATACCCGCTTCATTGGGGTGTACATAGCAAGATAGGAGAACGCTGTAAGTGCTGATACCAGCCCTGCAATCCAGTTCACGGTTGAAATCAGGTAGATAAGGCCGCCAAAAATAAGGCTCATAGAAAAAATAAGCGCGTGTTTACTGTCGATGCGCTGAGTAGGAAGCGGACGCTTACTTGTGCGAAGCATCAGTTTATCGAGATCACGTTCAATATACTGATTATGGGCAGCCGTACCTGCTGCGATGAGTACCGTGCCGATAATAGCGTGGAATAGCAGGGTAAAATCAACAGAACCGGTTGAGCCCAACAGAAAGCCGATTGCCATGCTCGCGAGCACCAAAACGGTGATACCTGGCTTGGTAAGCTCGAAATAGTCTGCTAAGACTTGTGATAATAATGGTTTGGAAAGTGTGTTTTCCTGAGTTAGCTTCATTTAGTCAGAACAAATAATAGACTTTTAATAGTCGGAAAATTTAAGAAATAATCCTCAATTCAGCACGGATAGATTGAAGATATGTTGACAATAAATCTTAATTTAAAAGTTCAGTTTTCAGCCAAAGACATTCGTTAAACCATACTGTTTATATTTTATTTATGCTTAAGCAACTCTTCCCGACTGTAGCTACAACAACCGTTATTGTAACAGTACTGCTCATTTTCATCGGCGTACTCGTTCGCGCCTCAGGGGCTGGTCTTGGCTGCCCAGACTGGCCACAGTGTTTTGGTATGTGGATACCTCCAACCACTGCTGCTGATCTTCCTCCGGAATTTAATGCAGACGAGTTTAACGTAGTGCATACCTGGACAGAATACATCAACAGGCTTGTAGGAGTTCTGGTTGGATTTCTGATTATACTCACCACCTTTTTTTCCCTCGGTTACCTTAAGGAGCGAAAGTCAGTATTCGTGGCCTCATTATTAGCGCTCATTCTCGTGATTTTCCAGGGCTGGCTTGGCGGGCAGGTAGTACGAAGCGGATTACAGCCGGGCATGATAAGTGTTCACATGGTAATCGCAATGCTTATCCTAATGACGCTTGTTTACGCAACATGGTCAGCGATTAAAGACCGTTACCGCTTTACTTTGATGCACAATCATAAGAAAGCCCTCTTCATGGCCTCCTCTCTGCTTCTGTTTCTCATGTTTGTACAGATTATACTCGGTACACAGGTTCGGGAAGCCATTGATCTTGTTGATAAAGCGAGTTTTCCGCGAGGAGAATGGCTTGAACAGGTAGGGCTGATAGATCAGATACACCGCACTTTTTCATGGACTATTTTGCTTACAAGCACTTGGATCGTTTATTACGTTAAGAATAACAACCTCGTGACCAACATCACCAAAATTGCTGTTACCATTTTGGGACTTGTGCTTGTACAGATTTTTATTGGTGTAGTGCTTGCATACGGCGGTTTACCGGCTTCCTTTCAGGTGCTGCACCTTGGCGTTTCATCATTTCTCTTTATCGCAATACAGATTTTGATTCTCGCCTCGCGGCATAACCGATAACAAACCTTTATACGCACTCAAGTGAGTTTTTCCCGCAACATACAGCCTGCGCGGCCACTTGCTAAGCAGTTTCACTGTTGTTAAAAACGGGTCATAAATTCGCAGTCACAATCCCGCAAAATACATTACATCTAAAGTCAGGCCTGTTCCTGAACGCAGGTTAATACCGCATAGTCAATAAACCAATCAAACTCTCAGCCTGCGTTTTACAAAAATGTGGAGAAAAGGGCACAACAGATACTGCCAAATAGCCTGATCCTGATAGCATCACACCAAAAAAGCCTCCGCGAAAATATTCGCGGAGGCTTTTTTAATTATAGTGTTGCCCTAATAGATAAGGTCATGGAATCCAGACATTAATGCCTGCATCTCTGAAATTAGTATCCAGCAGAGTTATGCCAACAAATACCAAAAAGAACAGCAGGGAAAACACAAGGACTACCGTGTTGAATTTTTCATCATAATACAGCCCCATGAAGAACATAGCTACAAGAGTAGCTTTGAATGATGCGAGCAGTAACGCTACAACTACATCAAACGGAGCCGGGATGTTGAGATAAAACACAGCAACTGTAACAACTGTGAGAACCACGAGTGCAAATGTAGTTGACAACAGTGTCTTGAGAGGAATGATATGGTGAGCGCTCATCGTAAAAAGAATAATTAAGTTCTTATTGAAAATAGTTCATTTGGTTTCCGAATTCACGCTAATCAATAAGGTACATAAGCGGAAAGAGGAAAATCCAGATAATATCCACAAGGTGCCAATATAAGCCGGTTATTTCCACAGGAGTGTAGTAAGCCGAACTGTAAGCTCCGGCTCTTGCTTTTACAACAAGCCATATCATTAACCCGATACCAATGATAACGTGAATCCCGTGTAAACCCGTCATCATATAATAAATACTGAAGAATACACTTGCTTTCGGATGATCAATACCTTCAAAGGTGTACATGCCGCCGGGCAGAATACCTACTTCAAACTTAGCGGTGTATTCAAAATATTTGATTACAAGAAACACTGTTGCAAGTACGATAGTAACCAACAGGTAATTAACAATCATTTTCTGATTGTTTGTTTGCGCTGCACGAATTGCAAGCGCACAAGTAAGAGAGCTGCCGATCAGTACAACTGTATTAATACCGCCAAGTACAGTACTTAATTCAGTTGCAGCCATCGTAAACAACTCAGGGTTCCATGCACGATAAATAATGTAGGCCACAAAAAGGCCTCCAAAAAACATCACCTCTGTAAACAGGAACAACCACATGCCAAGTTTCGAAGAGCTGAACTGCTGATCTGAGCTCCTGAAATGATGCTGTACGTGCGCGTTTTCTAAACTTTGAGCCTGTGCCATTTATTGAAGGATTACCTTAAGGGTTCAATTTTAATTAAACAGTTTCAGCAGATTGCTTCCTAATGTCGCCTTCATGGTCGTTGCCATGATAAACATCATCAGAAATTCCCAGTGTAAAGTCAGAAATCGGCTTATGATAGTCGTAAGCGCCGTTTGTAACAACTGGCTGATAATTGAAATTATGCTGAAGCGGCGGAGAGGAAGTCATCCAGTCTAATGTACGGGCGCCCCACGGGTTGGAGGTTGCCTTTTCGCCTTTCCAAAGAGAGTGCGCCAGGTACACGGCAATAATTACGAAGCCGATTCCCAGTACATACGAACCGATAGTTGACAGCTGATGCATGGTTTGAAATTGCTCAATGTATGAATAATACCGACGTGGCATTCCCTGACTTCCCATAATGAACTGCGGGAGGAAAGTGAGATTAAACCCAATGAAAATTATGACCGCCGATATTCTTCCCCAAAATTCGCTGTACATCTTACCGGTCATTTTGGGCCACCAGAAGTGAAGACCGCCAAGGAAAGCCATTACCGTACCGCCCATCATCACATAGTGGAAGTGGGCTACTACATAGTAGGTATCATGAAGCTGAACATTCACTGAGATAGCACCCAGCATTATTCCCGTAACACCACCAATAGTAAACAGAAAGAGGAAAATACAGGCGTAAAGCATCGGTGTCTTCATATCGATAGATCCCTTGTGCATGGTCGCCAGCCAGTTAAAGATCTTTATACCCGTAGGTATCCCTACAAAAAAGGTCAGAAATGAAAATACAACCGTACTTAACTCACTTTGGCCGGAGACAAACATATGATGACCCCACACCAAAGAGCCAATGAAGGCAATTGCCAGGCTTGACATCGCGATGGCCCAGTATCCAAAAACGGTCTTTCTTGAAAAAGTGCCGATAAGTTCTGAAATCACTCCAAAGGCAGGCACAATCATAATGTAAACCGCCGGGTGAGAATAAAACCAGAAAAAATGCTGATACAATACCGGGTCGCCACCAAGAGCAGGATCGAAAATACCGATGCCTAATGTCCGCTCCATGATAAGCAGCGCAAGCGTAATTGCCAGAACAGGAGTTGCAAGTACCTGAATGACTGAGGTAGCATACATGGCCCAGATAAACAGAGGTAAGCGTCCCCATGTCATACCGGGTGCCCTCATTTTATGTACGGTTACGATAAAGTTCATTCCCGTCAGAATGGAAGAGAAACCCATAATGAACACTCCAAACGTCATAAGTATAACCGCAGAGCCGGTTTGCACAGAGTAAGGAGTATAAAAGGTCCAGCCTGTGTCGATAGGATTAACTGCGAGCGATGCAAGCGTGAACAAAGCTCCTATTGAGTAAATCCAGAATGAAGCGAGGTTTAACCGGGGGAAGGCTACATCTTTTGCACCGAGCATAATAGGCAGAAGGAAGTTACCCAGTGCAGCCGGAATAGACGGGATGATAAACAAAAACACCATGATCGCCCCGTGGAGGGTAAAAATCCGGTTGTAAGTTTCTGCGTTCATCAGGTTTTCAGCAGGCGTAAAAAGCTCTGTTCTCAGAACAAGAGCGAGTACACCGCCTACGAAGAAGAACAAAGCAATTGATGCCAGGTACATCAACCCGATGCGTTTGTGATCTACGGTAAACAACCATGATTTCAAACCGGATTCCGCATTCAGATAGTTTTTGGGCGGATTCTCGTCTATATCAAAGTAACGTACCTTGAGGGTATTTCCGTTAGTTGCAGCTGCCGACATATTATTGTAACTCCTTTATGAATTCTACTAAACCAAGAATTTCGCGTTCGCTTAATGTTTGTGCATAAATGTTAGGCATGTTATTCGGATAACCGACATTTACCAAAACCTGGGGCTCAACAATTGATTCGATGAGGTAAGCTTCATCTGCAATTCTGGTGCTTCCATCTGTGAATTGTCTTTCACGCATGTACAGACCTGCAAAAGTTGGCCCTACACGAGAGGCACCGTCAAGCGAATGGCAGCCCTGACATCCTGCACTCGTGTACACAAGTCTTCCAAGTTCGGCAAGAGGAAGCGCATCAAGATCACGGCCAAGTTCCTCTTCGGTCCATGAGTCAAAATCTTCCTGTGTTTTTACCCGAACTATACCATTCATCATGGAGTGCCCGCCTCCGCAATATTCAGTACAGAAATATACAAACTCCCCGGGTCTGATAGCTTCAAACCAGGCATAGGTGTACCTGTTGGGCATCAGATCCTGTTTGAGCCTAAACTGTGGCACAAAAAATGAGTGCAGCACATCTCCGTCACGCGATCTCATGATAAGGCGCACGGGCTGAGCCACCGGAACAGTAAGCTGATTTGCTTCCCGAATTCCGTTAGGATGTTCGAAATTCCATCCGAAAGAGAAACTTTCTACATAAACTTCATATGAGTTTGCAGGAGGTGTTCTCATTTCCACGTAGTCATTAAAACCCCATCCGAATACAATCAGAATCAGAATAAGGGGAATTACAGTCCATGTTACTTCAAGAGTTGTATTATGGGTAATCAGGGGAGTAGTATCCTCCTGAGATTTTCTTCTGTATTTAATCGAGAAGTAAACTATCGCAATTGTAATACCTACAAGCAAAATAAGGCTTACAATATTGATAAAGTGAAACAGCGCATCAACGTTAGCTGCGTAAGTTGATTCCGCTGAGGGTAGAAAGAAATTGGTTAAGTATTCCATAGTAATATTAGCAGTTAATCAAATCTAAGGCCTGAAACGTCTTTTTTTCTCTCTCTGAGCCAGAAGAACCCGAGAAAAATACCTAAACTAAGCAGTATTACAACACCGCCAACTTTCATAATATTCATTGCATAGGGCACGTATGAGCCTGAGTCCGGATCAAAAGTAAAGCAGTATAGCGCAATCCTTTCAATGGTAGAGCCAACCCTGCCGCCTGCTGCATCAAAAAGGGCATTCCGAACGTCCATTTCACGGTAAGACACCCCGTAAAGATATCTGGTGATCGTCATATCCGGCGAAATGAACATAATTGCTGACCCATGAAGGAACTCCTGAGCTTCTTCACTCCAAATAAAAGGCATGCCGACTGCTTCGGAAACCCTGTCAATATTTTCCTGAGTACCGGTTAAAAAGTGCCAGCCCTCCCGGATACCTGACTTATTCATTCGTGATTCATAACCTGCCTTAACCTCTGAGGCGAGTACGTAATCTTCTTTCGGATCTATACTGATGGTTATGATGTCATACTCCGTGCCCGGATTCCATCTCACCTGTTCTACAGCATCAGCCACACCATTGAGAATAAGGCTGCAAATACTCGGACAGCTAAAATAAATCAGATTTAGAAGAACCGGACGACCGGTTTCGAATAATGAACCAAGCGTTACCTCTTCCCCTTTTTCATTGGTGAAGGTTAAATCTGAGGGTATTTGACGCCCAAGCTGTTCTTGTATCTGCAATTGCTCGAGCAAGCGGGCATTTGCTTCAGATGCGGGCTGCGTTCGCTGTGCCTGTATATCTGCAGGATACAGCATCAACACCGTCAGAATTGTAGTTAGTAGTATTTTACCAGTAAGTTTCAAGCGTATGGTACTGCCTTATGACAGGTTATTGTTTTCTTTCGTTAATGAGAATGGTCTTTGCACTGTCAATCGGAATTTGAAAAATTCCGGTTTGTTCATCTACAACTTCAAAGGAATTTAGCTGTTCCAGCGACTGTGACCTGTGGTTATTCAGCTCCTGATATTCAGTATTCACAGCCTGCTGAAACTGTGTTTCGAACTTCCAGTACTTGTAAAGATTAAAAGCGATGGCGATAAGAATAACAACGACTACTGAAGTAGCAACAGACCAAAACACAATTTTGGACATGCTGAGTTCGTCAGCCATTACGCCGTCATTAATCGAATTTTGGGCGTCGATATCGCTTAATTCAAAATATTCCTGCTCAGATTTATTTTTATCTACCTGCATGGCAAATGATTACATCAATGTTTGTTGAGGGATTCCATTAGCTTCGGATCGTTCTTCGGGATCATGCTTTGTTGTTTGAAGTAAAAAAAGAATAACCCGAGGAAAATACCTGCCAATGCAAGGAACGTTGCGAGGTCTAACCAGTGAAAGCTGAACGTGTCATGAAGAGATGGCATGATCAGCCAGTACAGCTCTACGATATGGCTTACAATTATCAACACTGAAATCGTTTTCAGAACGGTGAAGTTACCTTTTGCCGGTTTGGAAAGTAATACTATGAATGGTATTACAAAACGTCCGAAAATTACAGCGTAAAAAATGTATTCCCAGTTGCCTTCCAGCCTGTAATAGTAGAACAGCGTTGCTTCAGGAATATTCGCATAATAAATAAGGAAAAACTGACTGAATGCTATGTAGGCGTAGAAAACCGTAAAAGCAAACATCCAGGCACCCAGATCTCTGATGTGTGCTTTATTGATGGTGTTAAGCAGAAGCCCGTTGCTTCTGAGATAGAAAATCATCATCAGAAGGATTGCAAATATTGCCTGAAACGACATTGCAAAGTAATAAACCCCAAACATGGTTGAAAACCAGTCGAACCGCAGGGACATGATCCAGTCGAATGAAGCAAAGGCGACTGTAAACCCAAAAAAGAAAATGCCGGGTGCGCTGAATTTACGAAGGGTAGTATCGATTCCCCAATCTCCGGTCTCATCCATTTTCACTGAATTCTGATACAGCTTATATCCCAGGAAAGCCCAGATAGCGAAATAGATTACATTACGTGCAATGAAGAAAGGGATGTTGAGATAGGGTGATTTATACTCGCGAAGCCCTTCATAAAAAGTACTGTACTGTTCTTGAGTCCAGGGGAAGAGGGTAGTCATTCCGATAAGTATCGGAATGAAAAGAAGCGCGAAAACCCAAAGGTAAGAGGAGAACGTTTCCGGAATTCGGCGCAGGGTAGTACCCCAGCTCGAACGGGTGATATGATGAATCATCACCAGGAAAAGAGATGCAAGCGAAATGCTTATAAAGAAAGTGAAGCTTGTAAGGTATGAGTGCAGAAACTGTTCGAAGTTTACTACTACCCCAACAAGGCTTGCAATAATCCCGACTACAGCAATGGCGATGATTACTCGAGAAGGATTCGCACTTTCGGGGAACTCGATACTGTCAGTAAGCTTAGTGTGTGCCATTAGAATTTCTACTGAATCGTTATAATTTATTGATTTGCGAGGTTTGCACTTGCTTCACCTAAACCGAAATGCTCTGCGGATAGCCCAACCGCTCTGATTTGGTCTTCTGTTGCCCCCTGACTGATCTGCATGGCCCGAATATACGCAACAATTGCCCAACGGTCTTCAGCGAGTCTTACCATTCTGCGATACGATGGCATACTGCCGGCTCCATTGTAGATGGCGCTGTATATCTCACCATCCACCATATTGAGTACTCTTTCTTCGTGGAAGGATGGGGGTGGCACATAGCCCCGTGAAATAACAAGACCATCACCGTAGCCTGATACACCATGGCATGGGGTACAACTGATGTTGTACTGTGCACGTCCGCGGTCGAGAAGTTCCCGGGTAACAGCTACGGGTATGAAATCTATATAGCTTCCGTTGGGATTAATTCCTTCGTATTTGGCAAGATCCTGACGAAGGTGACCTCTTGGGATGGTTCCCTCCACCGGCATACGCATTGCTCTGCGGTCTTCAAAAAAGTCATTAGGTTCAAAAGCTTTAAACTTTTGCTGCCAGTACATGTTTTGTTGTGGCTGAATCTGCGTTTTTTCACTTGGCATTCCCTGACAAGCCGCCAGAATAAATGCCGCTGAGAGGATTACAAGCAGTATTTTACCGTTCATTTGAATACTCATAATTTAGGTGCTCCTCCTATTCGTATATTTTTTCAATGTGAGATGCACCGGTAGATTCCAAAAATTTTTGCGTTTCCTCTTCGGAATACATGCCGTCCTCAGTTTCTATGATAATAAAAAACTTATCGTCGGTTACCCGGTTGAAGGTCTCTGAATTAAACAGACTGTTATGATGCTTAGGCAGGTTATTCAGAAATAGCATTCCAAATACAGCTGCAAAAGCAGACAGCAGAATGGTTAATTCAAAAGTTACCGGTACAAATGCCGGGATGTTTGCAAACGGCCGGCCACCAATGTTGATGGGATAGGCAATAGAAGCAGCCCATACCTGCAAGGCTATACCTCCGGAAAAGCCAACCAATGCGTGACTCAGCACAATCCAGCCGAGCTTTGATTCCTTAAGGCCCATGGCATCATCCATTCCGTGAATCGGAAAGGGGCTGTGAGCATCGAACCTGGTATACCCGGCTCTGTTTACCAGCTTTGCAGCCTTCATCAGCTTAGCCGGATTGTCATATTCGGCAAGCACTGCGAAAACTTTATTCTCAGTTGTTTCGGATACGATAGCGCTCATCTTATGCTGATTTATGCGTTAGATTCATTGACTTTTTCTTTCACCGGCTCGTTGCCGTCCTCATCATAATAGTGCGGATCTGCCTGTGGCATTACCATTTTAACCTCTGCGATGGCAATCATCGGCAGGAAACGCAGGAAAAGCAGGAAATTGCTGAAGAACAGTCCAAAGGTGCCAACATAGGTTAGCACATCAACCCAGGTCGGGGAGTAGTATGCCCATGACCCCGGCAGAAAGTCTTGCGCCAGTGAAGTAACGGTAATTACAAAGCGCTCAAACCACATACCAATGTTTACCACGATTGACAGTATAAAAGATACTGTAATGCTTCGGCGCATCTTGCGGAACCAGAAAAAGTTTGGTGCAATTACGTTACACGACATCATTATCCAGTATGCCCACGCATAAGGACCTGTAGCCCGGTTTACAAAAGCGAATTTCTCGTATTCCACACCTGAATACCAGGCGATAAAGAACTCCATGATATAGGCAAAACCGACCATCCAGCCTGTTACCAGAATAATGATGTTCATCTTTTCGATGTGGTCGAGTGTCATTATATCCTGCAACCCGTAGATTTTCCGGGCAATGATCATGAGCGTCATTACCATCGCAAAACCTGAGAAAATCGCTCCGGCTACAAAGTAAGGCGGGAAAATCGTGGTGTGCCAGCCTGGTATGATGGACACTGCAAAGTCAAACGATACAATGGTGTGTACTGAAAGTACAAGCGGAGTAGCTAAACCTGCGAGCAGCATGTAGGCTTTCTCGTAGTGCTGCCACTGACGATTACCACCGGTCCATCCTAAGGCAAAGGTGCCGTATAGTTTGGCTGCTAATTTGCTTTTCACGCGGTCGCGAAGGGTAGCAAGGTCAGGAATCAGGCCTACATACCAAAAAAGAAGAGATACTGTGAAATAGGTCGATACCGCAAACACATCCCAAAGCAGGGGGCTGTTGAAGTTCGGCCACATCTGCATCTGGTTGGGCAGCGGGAAAATCCAGTAAACAACCCAGATACGACCAACGTGCACGGCCGGGAAAATTCCGGCACACATTACAGCGAAGATCGTCATGGCTTCCGCGAATCTGTTAATTGC
The DNA here is from genome assembly GCF_022565315.1 of Cyclonatronum sp. Lineage (NCBI taxonomy): Bacteria > Pseudomonadati > Balneolota > Balneolia > Balneolales > Cyclonatronaceae > Cyclonatronum > Cyclonatronum sp. Next base: position 41,027 of record NZ_JAIUMX010000011.1, read on the forward strand.
TGTACGCCATCCCTGCCTGAAAAGGAAAAGTACGGCGCTAATCAGCGTGCCGGCGTGTCCGATACCAACCCACCACACAAAGTTGATAATTGCCCAACCCCATGCTACAGTATTGTTCAGACCCCATACACCGGTACCCTCCCAGATGAGATAGCCAAGCATCAGGAATAACAAGCCCAAAAGCAGGTTTGACACTCCGAAAGCGATATACCACCAAAAAGGGGTGGGTTTTTCAACAATATCGGCAACCAGTGCCGTGATGCTGCTGAAGGTATGGTTCCCCTTTACGAGCGGGGCTTCTTTTACATAACCACTATTGCTGCTCATGTATGACTGCTTTGAATTGTAGTTCTTATTTGCAGGGCTTTACGCCAGCTCATTATTTGGATTTCTGAGTTTGGCCAGGTAAGAGGTTCTTGGCCTGATGTTGATTTCTTCCAGCATCACGTAGTTTCTGTCGTTGCGCTTGGTACGTGAAATTACGCTGTTGTCGTCAGTCAGGTCGCCAAAGGTGATTGCCTGTGTCGGACATGCCTGCTGACAAGCTGTTTTCACGGTACCGTCTGCCGGTTTGATTGAATTGCCGGTTGCATTTTTGGTTGCAATCTTAGCACGGTTGATGCGCTGCACACAATAGGTACATTTTTCCATCACCCCTCTGAAGCGGACAGATACATCCGGATTCATAGCCATCTGAATGATATCCGGATCTTCATCAATTTCCAGCCAGTTTTTGGCATAATTAAAGAAATTGAAACGGCGAACCTTAAACGGACAGTTATTTGAGCAATAACGGGTTCCGATACACTGGTTATAAGTCATCTGGTTGAGACCATCATCACTGTGAGTGGTTGCCGCAACCGGACAAACCATTTCGCAGGGGGCCTGCTCACAGTGCATACACGGGATAGGCTGATGGATTACCTGAGGATCTGCCTGATCACCGGAGAAATAGCGGTCAATCCGAATCCAGTGCATCTCACGGTTACGTACTACTTCACGCTTGCCGATAACCGGAATATTGTTTTCAGACTGACAGGCAATTGTACACACCCCGCAGCCGGTACAGGCGTTAAGGTCAATGGCCATTCCCCACTGTGGCTGATGGCTTGGGAAAAGCTGATCATTAAACAGGTTTTTCGGCATTCCGTCTTCCCTGCGTCCCGGCACATAAACCTTATCAGCGGCAATTCGCGGATCAGCTTTATACTCGGATATCGTAGCCTCACGTGCGAGCGGCCTGCCTTCCATCGAATGGTGGTTTTGAGTACAGGCAACCGGGTAGTTACGCCGTGCTACTTCAACTGAAACAGCTGTCGCTGCCACAGGGCCGGCGGTTGTAAATCCGATATAGGCATTATGGCCAATATCGTCAGCTACTTTACCTAAAGACTTACGCCCGTATCCAACAGAAATAGTAATGCTGTTATCTGCATGCCCGGGGAGAATCCATGCAGGCATCTGGAAAGTGGTACCATTTGCGGTAATGTTGAGCAGATCGTATTCGGTTTCTCCGAATTTGCGCTCACGCACGCCGAGCTGTTCAGCAGTTGCAGGGCTCATTGCTGCAACGTTATCCCACGTAATTTTTGTGATAGGGTCCGGAAGTTCCTGAAGCCAGCCATTGTTGGCGTAGCGACCGTCAAACAATTTACGGTCTGCTTTCAGAACCAGTTCGATATTGCCGTCATTGCTTACACTATGCTGCTCAAGCATGTTTTGAAGCATTGCGGTGAAACCTGACACCAGGCTTACACTTGCAGCGTTGAACCGGCTTCCGGTATAAACGCCGTCATGAACTGTTTTTTCCCAGTTGGTTTCGAATTCACTTCGGAAAACGCTGTTCCATGTTTCACGAACGATATCATAACATTCTCTGCTTTCGCCGTGCAGAACAGCACTCAGAAACTCAGTCTCACATTTACTTCCGAAAAGCGGCTGAATAGTAGGCTGAATAACTGAAAGTTGACCGCGGTAATCAGCAATATCGCCCCAGTATTCCAGATAGTGTGAACGATTGATATGCCATGTAGCTTTCGTAGAGGTTTCATCAACATGGCTGGAAAGGTGGATGCTCGTGCCTGCGCGATCCATCAGGGCCTCAAAATCAATATCAGACGGTGAGTTAAACACCGGATTGCCACCCAAAATTACAAGTGTATCAACGTTACCGTTTGCTATGGCATCTGCCACACGGCTGAGCGCGTCAGGGTCGTAAGAGTTGTCATGGTAGGGTACCTGAGTATACTCAACTGTTTGACCTGTGTTGCCTAAAGCTGCATTTATAGCTGCAACCATGGCGTGCACCGCTACCTGATGATGTTCTCCGGCTGCGAGCACGGCTCTTCCTCTGTTTGAAGCAAGTTCTTGTGCCAGAACACTTACCCAAAGGTGCTGAGAGAAAGAGTTACTTACGCCTGAAAAAGCTGAGAGCCCGCTCTGTGTTTCAGAAAGCTTGCTACCAAGGGCAGCAACAAACGCCGGAATATCGCCCGCCTTAAGTCTTAAGCGATGATCTGCATTTGAACCGGTCACGCTCAGGTCATTTTCGATTACATAAAGCCTGTTCATCGCGTCATCGGTGGATTCCACCCGGCGGCGGTCGGCATAATCGCGGTTTAAGCGAACCATATCAGGCGCTAAAGCCATAAAATCGAAATCAACCGATACTACTACATCGGCTTTATCAAGGTGATATACAGGGCGAAGCTTACGGCCGAACGCGGCCTGAGTACCTGCAAGCACGTTAGCCGGACCAAAGGGCTCGTAGGTAGCCCATACCGCATTTGGGAAGCGCGCCTGAATTTCTGACTTCAGCCGGTTTACAGACGGAGACCCGCTCGCCTCACTCACAAAAGCGATACCGCGGCTCGTGTCAGCAAAATGTGATGCACAGAATTCAGTAAAAGCCGACCAGTCCGAGCGCTCCACGTTATGACGCACGAACCTTGAGCGGTCAACGTCATAAAGGTCAAGAATGGAAGCCTGCTGAAAAATATTGGTCGAGCCTTTGCTCGACTCATGATCTTTATTACCCTCAATTTTAATAGGCCTGCCTTCAGAGGTAGTTACAAGAACACCTGTTCCATGATCCTGAAAGGGAATTGAGGAAGCGTACTCAAGCGGGATACCGGCTACAATCTCTTCAGGTTGTTTATGGTAAGGCAGCAGTTTTTGGACAGGCTTGCGGCAGGCAGCCAGTCCCGCAAGGGCAACCGAAGCACCCATGATCTGCAGGAAGTTTCTTCTCGAGTAACCATCACGAAGTTCACCGGCGCCCTCAGGGAACTCACGGCTCATATATTCTTTATAGGCTTCGTTTTGAGAAAGATCTTGGAGGCTGCGCCAATACGTTTTTTGTTCAGTATTTGACATTCCGGATAATTAAGCTTTTTGAGAAGGTTGTACCTTAGCGGTGGCAGGCATTACAGTAAATCGGGGGAGCAATATTTTTCTTTGAAATAACCATTTGTGCAAACTCAAAATGATTTTCATCAGGCTCCCAGGCCATATTTGTTACTTCTTCTACGGGCCTCAGATACGGTGCAGGGTTATTGTGGCAGTCAAGACACCAGCCCATACTCAGCGGTTCGGCCTGCATTACAACTTCCATACGGTCAACCCTTCCGTGACAGGTAGCACATCCTACACCTACATTCACGTGCGCACTGTGGTTGAAATATGCAAAACCAGCGAGTTTGTGAATATGAACCCATTCCACAGGCAAACCTGTTTCCCAGCTGTCACGCAAAGGCTGCAATTTTTCACTGTCAGTCTTTATCTGAACGTGACACGTCATACAGGTTTCGGTTGAAGGGATGCTTGCACGCGCTGATTCCCATACTGAGGTATGGCAATACTGACAATCAATACCCAGCTCACCGGCATGTAGCCTGTGGCTGTAATCGATAGGTTGTGTAGGTGCATATCCAACCTGCGTGTATTTTGGTGAACCCCAGTACCAGAATCCAAAAATAACTGCAAGCAGTAGTAAATTTATCGATAACAAGAGTCGTTTTGGGACCTTGTTGGACCACTTCGGAAAAAGTTGAGCCATTAGGTTTAATTATTTTTTTGCACGGATTATGAAGGACCGTATGTAATAATAGCTTTATAGCAATTCCATAATATACGATTCAGCTTTTCTCAAACCCCGCCCGAGAGATAAACTGCTGGTATTTGAACTCAGTCTAAATAAACCAGGGCCTTTTACATCAGCTGGCGGGGAACTGCTGAATTTTAAAAATAACAGCTTTGAAACTAAAAACCCATACTATTTGTGCAAACAAGCCCTTTCAAAATCCCTTTAGCCTTCATTTCCTTTCATAAATCGTTCTGTTTTAACGTGATACAGTAAACGTAAAATCTTCATTGTTTCCTTCCAAACATTATTCTCACTAAAATAATCTAATATGTAAATTAGATTATTTTAATTTAATTTCCCTCACAAAAAAACAGCTGTACCCACTAACGTTGTGAGGTACAGCTGTTTAGTTTTATACCGGCATCACAGAACCCTTCGTGTAAGTCAGGCTTCAGATTTTTACCTCATTCGTAGAGCCTTCATTGATTGATAGCTGTTCAGGTTGTTTGAGACTGAGGCACTGTTACTTCTTCGTTTGCCGTCTTTGCATTTATTGCTATGGCTTTGATGCGCTCAAGGGCATTATTAGACGCCACATAAACAATTGGTATAAGAAACAGGGTGATGAATGTAGAAGCCGAAAGCCCTCCGATTACAACACGTGCCAGTGACGCCTGCAGCTCACCGCCGGCTCCGATTCCAAACGAAAGGGGCAGTAAAGCCAGGATGGTTGTGAATGTTGTAAGCAGAATCGGACGAAGCCGGAGGCGGCCTGCTTCAACAACAGCTTCGCGCACACTCATATTTTGTTCCCTTCGCATGAGGTTAATGTAATCTACCAGCACAATCGCATTGTTAACTACAATACCGATCAGCATCACAATACCCATCAGGCTCTGCAGGTTCATGGTTGTATTGGTGATCATCATCGCAGGTACTACACCAACTATGGCCACAGGCACTGAAAACATCACAATAAGAGGATCAAGGAAACGCTCAAACTGAGCGGCCATCACCATGTAAATCAACAGCAGCGCCATTATAATGGCCAGGGTGAAGTCGCGTTGGGCACGCTGCTGTTCTTCATATTCACCACCAAAATAAATCGAAAACCCATCCGGCAGGGGGATCTGACTCAGATCAGAACGGATACGGTCAACGGCTGTACCCAGAGGTACACCGCTTTCCAGGTTGGCGGTTATGAAAGTTACCCGCTGCCCGTTCACCCGGTTGATGTTTGTAGGGCCCCGCTCCGGAACCTGCTCGGCTACTGTTGATATGGGGATGATATCACCCTGAGCCGTGCGCACACTGATGTTATCAATATCGTGAATACTCACCCGATCCTCCGGACGAAGCCTCACTGTGATCGGAACTTCTTCTCCTTCCATCCGGAATACGCCCGCCCGGCGCCCGCCTACGTTTGACTGTATGGCCGCGCCCAAATCCTGTGCAGAAATACCCAGCCGCGACATTCGCTCCCGGTCGAAACGGATATTCTGTTCCGGCCGGCCTTCCCGTACACGTGCCCACACGTCAGCAACGCCTTCGATATCTTCCACACGGTCGCGAATCATGAGTGCCAGTTCTTCAGCTGTTTCCAGATTGAAGCCTCTGAGCTGTATCGAAACCGACTCGACATCATCACCGCCCCCTGTATTGAAAACGCGGCGGAGAATCCACAGGCCGGTCCGTGCCTGTACCCGAATATCCGCACCGGGAATAGTTCCCGTAAGGTTTTCCCGGATTTCGTCGGCCAGGGCGTTGGCTGAGCGTGTTCGTTCACTGAAGTCAACCAAAGTAAGGTCAATGCGTGCGTTTCCGTTACGGGCTTCACGGCTTATGTAGCGCACATCACTCATGGGTACCAATTCTGCAACGATGGCATCGAGCTCCTGCATGTACTCGTAAATGACGGCGATATTGGTTCCGCCGTCCATATTCATGCTGATGCGTATCTCATCCGCCTCACTTTGCGGCGCAAGCTCAAAAGGTATAGAAGGCAGCCTGTAAAACGATAATATCACCAGCAACAGCGTTGCTACAACCACATAAATACGATACTGTAGTGCTTTTTCGACAGCACGGGCATAGCCGTTTTCAAAGCGCGCCATGAAACGCTGCCAGCGCGGGCGCTTGCTGATTTCCGGATGATCCTGCTCAACTTTCAAGAATTTGCTGGATAGCATGGGTACGAGCGTGAGCGCAACAAGCAGCGAACACAACAGAGAGAACACCACCACAAGTGCGAGCTCCTGAAACATCATCCCGGTAATGGTGCGCATGAATACTACCGGCAGGAAAATGACCGAAGTTGTGAGCGTACTTGCAATAATGGCACCGGCTACCTGCCTGGTACCAATAAGGGCGCTTTTCTTCTTTCCTTTTCCGTTTTGGCGTTGCCTCACAATATTTTCAAGTACCACGATTGCGTTGTCAACAATGAGGCCTACACCAAGCGCAAGCCCTCCAAAACTCATCTGATTAAGCGTGAGGCCACCAAAGTAAAGCAGGCCAAAAGTTGCAATAATGGATATCGGTATCGTAATGCCGATAATCATGGTCGCTGAGCCGTTTCGGAGGAAGGAGAAAAGCACGATAATAGCGAGAATTCCGCCCCAAATGGCCGAATTACGCACATTATCGATCGACTGATTGATGTAATCGCTCTGATCGGTTATCACCCTCAGCTGCAGGTCGGTCCGTTCGAGATTGATGCGCCTCACCTCATCATGCACCATACGCGCTACGGCTACCGTATTCGCGCCGCTTTGCTTCCTGAGCCCCATCCTGATAGTTGGGCGCCCGTCGATTTCCACATAGCGGTTGATATCCTGATAGCCAAATGTTACAAGGGCCACATCCCCTACCCGAATCGGCACACCGTCAACGGTTGTGATGATGGTATTCTGCACTTCATCCACATCACGAAATTCACCGAGGGTACGCACGTACAGATCATTGAGGCCTTCTTTGATGTTACCTCCGGGCAGGTTCACATTTTCACGACCGATGGCGTTTACCACATCTGTAGCGGTAATATTGGCTGAGGTGAGCCTTTCACGAATTAAATCAACATGGATTTCACGGTACACGCCTCCCCATACATCGATAGATCCGATTCCGGGAATCTGCTCGAACCGTTTACCGATTTCGCGTTCAAGGATGCGGGTAAGCTCCGACATCTCCCGATCAGAGAGCGCGCCCAGAATTACGATGGGGGAGTCATTCGGGTCGAATTTCCAGATGCGGGGCGGCTCTACCTCCGGGGGCAGGCTGCGGCGCACGCGGTCGAGTGCCGCGCGCACATCATTGGTTGCCTCATCAAGGTTGGTGCCCTGCGCGAAATGCAGGGTTACACGGCTGTTGCCTTCGCTTGAGTTGGAGTTTACCCGCTCCACATTAGGCACGCCGGCAATGGCATTTTCAATCTGATCGGTGATGATGCGCTCCATCTCCTCCGGCCCGACATTGTCGTAGTTAACTGCTACAGTAAGCTGCGGATACTCTATTGGAGGGAGCAAATCAACCGGAAGCATCCGGAACCCGATAATACCAAGGGTGATTACAATGAGATACACCATGGCTGTTGCAATCGGGCGGGAAACAGCTTTAGCCGATAAAGACATAAGAAAGGAATTTCAGTTCAGTTTAGGTTTTGCAGGATGAAGAGACGAACCTCTTGGGTCAGGCATCGTTGGGGTTGCCGTTGGTGTTAGCCAGTTTTTGCCGGATGAGGTCGAGCAAATCCCGGTTCTGAAGTTGCTGCAGCTCCAGGATGCGATCCCAGCTTGTTACCCGAACCCTGGCTTCTTCCCTGCCGGAAGCAAGCAGGTTTTGGCCAATCGTAACCACGAGATCACCCGGCTGAATGCCGCTCACACCCGAAACCTGACGCCCCTGCGCAACCACCGTTACGGGCATAAAAACCATGCCTGTTGGTCCGATTATGGGGCTGTTAGCTTCACCGGCTTCAATCTGCCCGAGCTCTGTGAGTGCACCGCGATCAGCAACATAAACCCCGCGGCGGCCATCGTTCGGATTGGTGAACAACGCGTTATTGGGCACCAAAACGGCCTGCTCGCTTTCGCCGTAAAGAATATCAACCGTCACAAACATGCCGGCGCGCAGCAGCCCGTCGGGATTCTGGAGCTCAATTTCAGCCTCTGCTGAATTGGTTACGGGATTGATGAAAGGGGAAATCCGGCTAAGCGGCGTCTGAATGACTTCGCCACCAAATGCCGGGGAAGTGATGTTAACCGTTTGACCGGTTTCAATATAGCCCAGCATTCTTTCCGTAAGCGACACCCGAATGGTCATCACACGGGTATCACCAATTTCAAACAATCGTGTTGAAGGGCCGGCAATTTGCCCGACTTCTATATGCCTTGTGCCTACAAAACCGTCTGTTGGTGCCTTTACCACCGTGTTGCTGAGGTCGTTACGACGTTCCTCAAGAACGGATCCGGCCTGTGTTTTCTGAGCCTGTGCCAGCTGCAGAGCAGCACGGGAAGCTTCCACTTCGGCTTCGAGCTGTTCAAGCTCGAGCTCGCTCTCGAGGTTTCTCACACTCAGGGTCTGCACTCGCGTTAAACGGGATTCAAGGCGCTGCACATTGGCCTGCGCCTGCCTCACCTGTGCTTCAGCAATCTGAAGGCCGGCTTCTGCCTGCCGCACACGTTCCCTTGCTTCTGAATCGCGAAGACGCACCAGCGGCTGCCCCTTACGAACCTGATCACCGCTGTTGACCAGAATCTCGACAACAGGAGCCGTAATTTCGGGGAAAACTTCTGCCTGATTCCGCGCCCTCACAACGCCTGTAAGACGCTCTTCGAGCGGAAGAGAACCCATTACCGTCTGAATAACTTCAACTGTTGGTATATGGCCGCCCCTGCGCTGCATTTCCCCCTCACCGGTATCACTACAGGCCTGAAGCAAAAATGTGAGGCCCAATAAGATGCTGATAATAATAGCTGTACTGTTTCTGTTCACGAAGTAATCCCGATATCTTGAAAATGATAGTTGTTACAACAAACAAATGGCATATTTAACAATACCAAAACTGTAGATTTAGTTTGACTGGTGCTGTAAAAGCTTATTAACCATGCTTTAAAGTAACAGCCCATCCTTCCGCGATGCCGTTCATTTTTTATTTGCATATTTTCAGCAATTGGGCTTTCTCTGCTTATATTAGGCCTGCTTTATTGCAAGCCTCAGCTATCAGTGCCCTTGTTTCAATCTATACCTTGCCGTTTTTGAACATGCCCATTTATTTACCTCACCTCCGTTCTTTTAGTTTATTCGGGTAATATGGGTTCTGTAATGCCGCTTTAGGACTGTCACTTAACCGTTTTCATTTCACAAAAAAACTGCCTCCATGCACGCAACTCTCACTATCCGTGCTGCAATTCTGATTTTTACAATTGCATCTGCATCAATCCTCGCCTGCAGCACCGACAAGCACGACAATATACCCCGTGAACCTGAGCCTTTGGTAGAACTTGCTTCCATGCCTGCCGAGATCTTCGAGCTTGATCAGTTCGGGCTTCCATTCGAGCTTTATGAAGTTACGGAGCGACGTGTGCGCAACGGCGAAACACTCTCAACCATGCTTGCCCCTTTCGGGCTTGGAAGCCAGCAGGTTCACGAAATTGTTCAGGCTTCGCAGGATGTTTTCAACGTGCGGCGGATTAATTCAGGCAGGCCCGTTCATTTTTATGTTGACCCGCAGGATCAGACCCTTTCCTACTTTGTATATGAAAACAGTAATCGGGAATATGTGGTTTTCGATCTTAGCGAGACCGTTTCGGTACACGCCAATACCAGAGAAATAACCCGAAGTACAAAGCATATTTCCGGGGTAATCAACGGATCACTTTATGGTTCACTGCTTGAACAGGGCGGAAGTCCGGCGCTTGTATCTGCACTTGCACAGGTGTATGCCTGGCAGATCGATTTCTACCGCATACAACGAGGCGACTCATACACAGTAGTTTATGAGCAGCTTTATATTGATGATACCCCGGTTGGCATTGGCCGCATCAAAGCTGCCCACATGAACCACCACGGCACCGACTATCACGCCATTTACTTCGACCAGGGGGATACAGGCTACGGCACCTACTTCGATCTTGAAGGAAATTCACTGCAGAAAGCATTTCTGCGGGCTCCGCTTGATTACAGCCGGATCAGCTCAAGATTTACGAACCGGCGTTTTCACCCGATCCTGCAGCGTAATATGCCGCACCACGGCACGGATTATGCAGCGCCGGTTGGCACGCCGATACGCGCAGTAGGCGATGGCGTTATCACCCATTCCGCTTTTGACCGCAACAACGGCAACTACATCCGAATCAGGCACAACAGCGTCTATGAAACCGGCTACCTGCATATGAGCCGCATTGCAAGCGGCATGCGCCGGGGCGCTACCGTACGGCAGGGTCAGGTGATCGGGTATGTTGGTGCTACCGGCCTTGCAACAGGGCCACATCTGTGCTTCCGTTTCTGGCAAAACGGGCAGCCTGTAGATCCTTACCGTGTTGAGATGCCTCCCTCAGAGCCCATTGAAGAAGAATACCGTTTCCCGTTTACTGTAGCTAAAAACTTGGCTATGATTAAACTTTTTCCCGAAAAACATCTTCACGGCCCTCAGCTTCACCTTGCTGCGGCCGATATGAGCACCCACCCGGCCTCATGGCAGCCTCTTATTCTGATTCAGTAAGTCTTGCCGCTAACAAAGGTATTGGATTTAGTTTTTGCAGGATGATGGTTTTCCAGCCCTTTCACATCAAGCCAACCGGTTCCGGCATCGCTTGAACCCGGCCGGCCCTTTGCTCCTACCAAGAGCCCCAAAAAAGAAAGCCCGCCTGAAGGAATCTTACCTTCAGGCGGGCTTTTTAGGATATGCAATTTATGATGATGCCTGCTTCAGCCTGAGAAACAGCCTCAGAATCAGAATCAGACCTTACTTCAGCAGTGTCATCAGTCTGGTGAGGGTCTGCCCCGCCGTATCCAGCCGGTAGATATAGGTACCGCTCGAGAGTGCAGCCGCATCGAAGCTTATGGTGTGGGTTCCGGCACTAAACTGCCCGTCGGCGAGCACAGCTATACGACGGCCTTCCAGACTGTAAACAGTAAGGCTGATTTCTGTTGCTTCCGGCAGCTCAAATGAAATATTGGTAGCCGGGTTAAACGGGTTCGGATAGTTCTGATTCAGCGACACCACACGTGGCAGATCTGTTTCCGGCCCGGTTGAGGTAGGAGTCGGTGTAGAGAAAGTAAACGCCTCAGACCAGCTGCCCGGCCCGCCAATATTCACACCCCGAACACGCCAGTAATAGGTTGTTGCAGGTTCCATACCAGTAATGGTTGTGGTAAGCTGCGTGATGTTGCTGCGGGAGATTATCGGATCGCTGAAATTAATATTATCTGAAACTTCAACATCGTAACTGCCCGCTGCTTCAACAGCGGCCCACTGAAGGGTAATGAATTGCGAAGTAACTTCTGAACCATTGGAAGGCTGAAGCAGCACCGGTTCAGCAGAGGGTGCTGCCATAATTGTGGTGAAGGATGACGCAGAAGACCATTCTCCTACAAGCCCCTCATTGTTGTTTGTGCCCCTAACGCGCCAGTAGTAGGTCGTTTCAGGATCAAGTTCAGCTACCGTAAGGCTTGTGCCGTTGTGCCCCTGAAACTCAACCGCGTTGTTCTGGAAGTTCTGGCTTTCAGAAACCTGCACGTCGTACTGTGTGGCCAGCAAAGCACCGCCCCACTGAAAGCTAATGTCAGTAAACGGCACCAGATCGGCTCCGTTTTCCGGTGTCTGCGGAGTTGGCACTCCAACTACAAGTTCCTCGAGTACCGGCACCATAGCCGACTGCAAAACCGCACGGCTCGGGCTGTTTGTAGTGGGCTGCACAAATGCTACAACCTTAAGGTTTTCCTGATCCCAACTTGAACCGATTTCCTGCGTGTACTCCAGGGTAAGGGTTTCGCCTGCAGTAAGATTCACAGGCACACCCGCTGCACCATTAATCATGTTACGGTGCACGAAATCCTGATTGGTTGAACCATTCGGGCCATTGAACTGAATGTTTCGTTCAACAACGGCAAGCCTCAGGGAAAGACCGGAAGCCGGCCAGTCAGCGCCTGCAATTCTGGTAAGATTCACCGTAAGCTGAATCGTATCATTTTCACGTAAGGCAACCATATCCAGGTTCATGGGTGCTGCAACATTCATACGGTTTTCTATGGCGTTACGCCAACCGGTCCAGGTTGAGCCTGCAGGCGTGCCGTCAATAACACCGGTTGGGGCACCATTTACGCCATAAAACGAGACTCTGGGATTAACCGGGGTAGGGTTTTGATGGTAGAAAAAACAACCACTGCCGGGCCACCATACCGGATATTTGATTACACTCACACGGTCGGCGTTTTCATAGTTGCTGAGCCAGTTCCCAAAACCAACAGCAGCGGGAAAACAAGGCGGACAGGTTGTTGAGGTAAAGATTTCAACCAGCACATGCCGGTTGTCGTTAGCCTGTGACTGATGCGGTAAAACTGCAAAAAAAAGCAGCGTGATTACCGCAGCAACGATGGTTGTAAAGCTGTACTTCATAGTATTGCTGTTTTGTTGTTATCAGAATAGGCGCGTTCAGGAGCTGCCGCACCTCGTTAGTTGTTGGATTAATGTTTACTGACGGTACTTCGGAAGGAGGTGCTTCTAAAAAGAACTGATCAAACTCAGCCTCATGCCCGAAAAGGCATTTACAAAGCGGCAGACTCCGTTTGTACACACAAAGCCGCCGCGCTCGCGGCCGTAGCTGGCCATTACCGTGTGCGTGTTACCGATTCGCCATGAGCCTTCGGCCATATACCAGAATTTGTCGCCGCTTGGGTCGAAATCGCTCGTTGTGGATTCAATCCGGCCGCCAAAAGAAAAATCGGGGGAGCGGGAAACCTGAAGCGACAGCATTTGGCTGTAATAATCGCTGTCGTCGCCGTATTGGGTGTCGCGCACAAACTGATGCTCCGAAATCACCTTCACACTCCAGCGGGGTGAAACAGCATACTGCACGTCGAGGGCAAATGTGTTGGCATAAACCCGCTGGCTAAAATCGGGCGCAAGTGCCTGATAAAACAATCTGTTACGATGATTATAAGCCAGCTTCACATACGACATAAAATCAGGAAAGAGATATTCGATATCGCCATAATATTCCCAGTAGGGATCCCGTGCATCCGCGCGGCCGGGCAGCCAGGTTGCCCCCTCCTCTTTCTTGAAGAATTCAAAATTTACATCATCCCAAAGCCAGCTGTGGTGCAGCGAGGCCATTGCTATGCTGCTGTTGAGGGTTATGTTAAAAGTGGGTGAATAAAATGCTTCAAGGAAAAAACCGACCTCATCTTCAAAATTAACCAGGTGCGGGTCGCGGGTCATCAGGCTGTACGAATGCTCCTTGTGGGCGATGGGCGGACTCTGAAAGGGGCTCATACGCGAATTGCGCAGAGGATCGCCCAGTCGGGCAAACGGATCTACCACATCGTAGCTGTAGTTTTTGTATTCCAGCATAAGGCCGTAACCGGGGCCGGTGTGGTTAACAGAAGCATAAAATCCGCCGCCGGTAACACTTGTGGTATCAGCAAAATCGATGAGCCGGAGCGTGCGGTGGTTGTAACCCGCTGTTACCCTTGCAAAAGGAAGGCGGTAACTCACAAAGCCTTCGGGGATAAAAATTTCGGCAAGGTCAGGTTCTTCTGTGAATAAAGACGGCAGCTCTCCTTCGGCATACGTGTATGAGCCGCCGATACGGAGGCGCCGGTCGGGTTTCAGCTCAAGGGCAGCCGAACGCAGCCGGTAATTTTCTTCCCTAATACCGGAAGGGCTGTCGAAGGTGAGGTGCTCCAGATAGTTGATACTTCCGGCCAGAGCCTTCACCCGAAAAAAATCATGATCATATTCCGCACGTACACCATCAAGGCTGGTATCGTAGCGGATCACGCGGTCTTCGAACAAGTTCAGCGACATGCCCCGGTTGTGAAGCGCGAAGAGATTCCCGATGCGCACATCAAGCCCGTCCCGCTGATACCCGATAAACCGGCGCCTGATGCCGGTGAAGTCAGGGCCGTACTCTGCAGGATCGCTCAGTTCGAGCCGGAAACCGATAATTACATTATCGGCCAGAATTCGTACATCAGTGAAATTTTCGAGGTATTCCTTCTCTGCGGTTTCAGTACCGAGATTCAGGGCTTCCTCACCAAATCCGTAATTAACAATATTGTTGACCGATACCTGAACCTGCTGCGCTTTACCAAACTGCGGCAGGCATAACAAAATAATGAGCAGGCATACAGAATATGCCCCCATAAACCTTTTCATGAACAAATACTTAAACTGTTAACGTTAGGAAACGCAATATAACAAGCCGCTTGTTTTACCCTAGCAATGGCCTGTTAACAAAACTAAACACAGAACCCTACTCAGCGGCGAGCAACTGTTGAACGAGGGTCTCAATTTTACGCTCATCGCCGGGAAGAAAACCGGAATCGACCTGAACAATGGTGCCATCCTGAGCAACCATGAGCGCATAAGGCAGGCTCCGGCCGTTCATCTGCTCAAACACCCGGGCGCTTGGGTCGAGTAACAGAGGCATGTCGTAACGCTGACTCCGCCAGTACGACTCCACTCGTGACAGGCTGTTCGGCGTATCGGTGTTTATCACCAGCAGCGTGAAGCCTGCCTCACGATAGGCATCCCAAACTGGTTTTAAGGTGCGAAGTTTATGAAGACAGGGCTGACACCACATCGCAAAAAAACTAATGTAAACAGGCCCTTTATCCAGATACTGCTGTAAACTATGCCGGTTACCTTCAAGATCTTCGAGGGTGAAGTTTACAATCGTATCAGACTGTGCGAACACCTTTTCATTGGTGATGAAGCCTGCAAACATGGTTACCAGCAGGAACAGAAAAAGGGTACGACCTAACTTGTTAAGGAAATATAACTTACAGATCATAATGGCAAAATCTGTGCTTAAGATAGATAGATTTGAGTTTTTTGACGCAATTGTAACAAATAACAATTTGTTTGAAGCAAAACCAAATATTTCTTCCCGGAAATAACGGCCCTAATTTCAGCCTCTTTCTATGGGCTAAATATAAGTTTATTAATTACCTGATTATACAAGAAGCAGTGAATGCCTTTGGGGATGCCGGAAAATAATTCGAAACTCCTGATTGCTTTTTGCAGCAGCCCGGAGTTTTAGCTCCTGTCAAAATTTACTTACTTATCTGAACGCTCAGACCTGAACTCATTTTTTACTGTACATAGCAAATCCCAAATCGCATATCCCAAATTTTATTTTTTCTATTTGCCATGGAGCCACATACCCCGCTTACCCGCCCCCTTTTTTTTCTTGAACCTGCACTGCTGTTTCACCTAATGGATTCCGGCGCTGTATTACGCCTGCTGCCGGGAGCTCAGGAGGATAAGCCCCAGGCCGACATCATCCCGGAAAACACAAAAAAAGACCCGGCTTTTGCCGAATATAGTCAGGACGGTGTAACCATATTTGTTTCAGCGGAGCTGCGGCTGCCCCCTGCTGCACAGGTTTCCCTCATGCTAAAAAAAGGCTGGTTCCGAAAAACTGCGGAAGCCCGGATTG